>CBFGPB010000001.1:0-40698 GCA_965650545.1 uncultured Devosia sp.
GGGGCTGTAGCTCAGTTGGGAGAGCGCGTCGTTCGCAATGATCGGCTCCCCTTTTATTTTCAAGCACTTATTATAACGTGTCGCGCGATTTACTGTCGGAATGACGGGTTTTTCGCGCGATCTTATCTCCCTGGGGAGCGGCTGCTCGGTGGCCGTGGGGTCGGCCCCTGGAACAGCCCATCGATGCGATGCTCGATGCGCTCGAGCGCCGTCTCGATCCGTTGCAGACCTTCGGACATGCCGGCCTTGGTGACATAGGTTTCGGCAGCATAAAGGCGATGGGCCTCGAGCGATCGGCGCAGGGCCTCATGACGGGCATGGAGCCAGACCACCACGGCCACAACGGCCGCGCATATGGTCAGCAGGGCCAGAAGAACATCCCAGGTAATAATGCCCATCAGTCAGTCGCTCCAGCCAGGCCGCGCTGCAGCTGGCCATAGAAGTCTACGATCGCGCCCTTTTCAACGCGGCAGGCGCTGAGTTCGCTCCGATCGCGGGCCCAGAGGGTTTCGGTCTGCGCCTGGCTCAAGGGTCCGGGTGGCAGTGAGACCGGCCGCGGCGTTTCGCGCGTCACCTGTGGCGGCAGGCCGGGCAGCAGGATCCGCGCGCTAGCGGATGGTGTTGAGGCGCTGCACGCTGCCAGCGCCAAGGCACTCGCGGCCAGCATCAGGATCTGCAGTTGCCGCGTTGTCGATGCCGGCAAGGGCATTGTCTGTCTCCAGTCGGTCAAGGGATAAGCGATCGGCCGCCCGCATGAGCTGGCGCTCGGCCTCGGTGATGGCCTCGCGGTTGGCCTCTTCGGCTTCGCGCCGCTGCCGTTCGCAGGCCCGCTGGGCGTCGTTGATGCCGTCCTGGTACCCGAGCGCCCGGACATAGGCGCCAAAGCTGCCCAGAGCCCCCAGAACGGCCAGAATGGCCAGGCCAAGGATGATGGCCCGGCTAGACATCGGCCGGGCGCCGCAGCAGCTTGAAAGCGATGAAGCCGATAAAGGCCACCACCAGCAAAACCAGCACCACCCCGAGCGCGATTTGTACCGGGCCATTGCCCTGGGCCAGCGGGGCGGCGCCTGTCACCACGGCGCCGGCGCCAGGGAGCAGCACCTCGGGGCGGTTGAGCCGGTCTGTGATCGTCTCCGGCCTGGGTTCCGTGGGAAAGCCCGGCGTCGGCTTTTCGGTCCTGGGCCAGGGCGTGCCCCAGCTGCGGGCCGGGCCGGTGTCGATATGGATGAAGTTGCTGCCCGGATAGGTGCCGATCCCGGTAAAGCCCACGGTCCGGGCCATCTGCATGAAGTGGTGCGGATCCTGGTTGGTCATCACCACGTCGAAGGCCTTGCCCAGCCGGTGCTGGCTGTTCTTGGCGGCCCCGGGCAGGCTGGCATTGTGGGCTGCGGAGCGATAGGCCGAGGTGATCAGCAACGGCTTGCCCAGGATGTTGCGCAGCTTCTGCAGCTTGTCCATGCTGGGCTCATCGATCATGAGCTCGCCCTCGCGCTTGCTGGCCATCTCCTCGGGGGAGAAGTTCGGCCAGCGCCATTCGCTCATCGGGAATTCACCGTAATGCCTGTAAACCCTGCCCATGCCTGGCCTCCAACCGATCGATGGACCAAGGCTAAGGGCCGGGCCGCGCGGTCAACCGGAGCGCGGGCCTGCCGGCTTACGCAAACCTTGCGTCGACAGTGATGGCGCCGCCGGCGCTGGAATAAAGCAAGCACGCATTGCCAGCCACCAGAGGCGTGCCGGTGACGCTCGTGAGCACCCGGCAGGCGTCGAGCGAAGCGCTGTCGGCTAGATGCGACGAGACGGTCTGGCCGGTGCCGGCAGCGTTCAGGGGCGCAATGCCGGTCGGAACAGTCACCACCGGGGCGACACGCTTGGGGCGGTAGCGCAGAGGCCAGATCATGGCCGAAGTCGAATAGGCCTGCCCGACGCCGGCATAGCCGCCGGCGCTGATCGTGATCACTTCGAAATGCCGCTGGCACAGTTCAAGCTCGACGGCATAGGGCCGAAGCGGGCTGATATCGTCACCCTGTTCGGAAGCGTCGCCCACCACCAGCTGCGCGTCCGTGGTCTCGTAATAAGTACCCGATCCCTGGGCCGAACTCACCTCGACCATCACGCGCAGGCCCTCGGCCGTGCCATCGTCCGGGACGTCGGCAACCACCTTGGCGGTGTACCAGTCTGCGGCGCCGGTCCCGGTGGGCAGGTCCGCATTGGCAACCGTCTGGGTCTGCAGGGTGGACCAGCTGCCGCCCGTCATGGTGTCAGGCGTGGCGTTCTTCTGGATCCGCACCAGGAGCGCAGAGGAAAACGAAGCATTGCGCCGGAGCTTGACCAGAAAGGTGACCTTCCTGCCCTGCAGCACGTCGACATCACGGCTTTCGAGCGCCTGGTGAATATTGCCGTAGCTTGCCGCCGCCCCCTGGGTCATGCGAAGCGCAGCCACGCATCCCAGGGGCAGGCCCGCAGTTACGCGGCTGGCCGTGAACGTGCCACCCCCGGAAATGTACCATCCGTCGGATGCCCAGCCAGCGCCCGCCTTGGGCGACGCGATCTGCCAGATATCATGCTGGGGGTTCATCAGCTTGTTGCGGAACCCACCCAAAAGGCCGATCCCCAGCGCATCGCCCAGGGCGGCGAAAGCCGCTAGTGAAGCGGCCGGGTCTTCTACTTGCCAGCTCATTGCGAAGCTCCATAGGTGAAGGGCAGACCGGCAAAGGTGAAAGCCTGGCCGCCATAGGTGAACGAAAACTGGACACCGTCGCCAGGGCTCCCATCGGCCCGGCCCACTGGCCACGCCACGCCGAGGCGGATCGGCCGGCCAATCCTCGAGAACACGCTCATTGCGGAATGCGCTTGACTTCGACGGTGATGGCTTCCGTGCCGGGGCTGGCCATGTCGGCGCGGATCCAGCCAGGGGGCAGCTTGAAGTTGCGCGCACCCGGCGCGGTGAAGCTGACGCTGTCCGCGTCATCGTCGAGCACGCGCGGCGTTCCATTGGGGGCGGAGGCCCATTCCAGCGTCACCGTGGCCGTGTCGAACGTGCCGGAAACGAAGATTGTCCCCTCGCCGCCTGCCCAGTATTCGAGCGTGCCCGTGTCCCCGGTCGCGGCACTAAGCAGGGTGATGAGGCGGTTGCCGTCGAGTGCGGTCATGGTGCTTGCGTCCCGGTTCGTTCAGTGTTGCCAGAATGCGGCGATGCGGGTTGGGTCAACCACCCTAGTGCAACAGGGTGAGGCAGATCGTGACCTCGACATCGACGGTGGCTGAAAAGCTGGCGCCGGTGGTGAGGTTGAGGAAGAGGTTGTTGTTGACGCCGATCTTGGGCACCTTGGTCGCCGCGCTCGGCGAACCGCCCCCAGCGTCGCGATTGTTGGCGATTACGACGCCGATGCTGGGGGAGCCGCCGCCAACTGCCGCGCCGCCGGCGTCGAGCGTTACCGTGCAGGTGTCGCCCGAGGCGGCAGCCTGCTTGTTGACGCGGATCCATTCGACCACATAGTCGCCGCCGACAGGCCGCCCGCCGAGTGCCCCCGAACGGGACCAGGCGTCCACGTTTGCCGAAGCCCCCGGGTTCACGAAACTGTGGGTGATGAGCACACGCTCACCGGCATAGAGCTTCTGCGTGAAAGAGCCCGAATTGTCGTTGACGATCTTCCCGGTGCCGAGCGACGACACGTCGACCTGGTCGAATTCGTTATGGTCGCAGTCCGGATAGGCATAGATGAAGTCGGGGTTGTCGCTCGACAGACCTTCGCCGCGGATCTGGCTGAACTTGTTGCCCGCGCAGCGAAGCTCGAAAACCTCGTAAGTGCTGGTGGCATCGGGCACCACAACCCAGGGCTCCTTGAGGGTGAGTGTCGTGGCCGTGTTCGACCTGATCTTTCGGGTCTGGCCCGCGCCAGTGCCGGTGTTGATGCGGACGGCGCCATTGACATAGGCATTGGTTGACCATGCCTTGCCGGTATCGATGAGGGTCAGTTGCCCGTTGGAACCGGTCGAGGTGCCGGACGAGACCGCCGCATTGCCCCCGAGCAGGACATAGGCATCGTTGATGCTCTCGCCCGTGACCTGTGACACCAGGTTCTGCAGGCCCACCTTGAAGTCGAAGATCACTGCCAGGGAGGCGGCCCGGGTAATCGGTCCGATGATATTGGCATTGGGCCCGCTGGATCCGCCGGCCCAGGCGCCGCCATGGAACTGGAACGCGATCTGGGTGCGGTCGGTGCCGCCGAACAGGCCGCGGCTTTCGAAATGGTTGAAATAGGGCGACGTGCCGGCATTGCCCTGGCCGTAATAGATCCGGCCGCCGACGCGCCGGTTCTGCGCATTGATCGAGAAATGCGAGTAGGAGAAGCTGGTGACATCCACCACGATCTGCGGGTCGGTTCCCGCGGCCGAGGACAGCACCTCGAATTCCTCGAGCGCGCAGTCGGCATAGGTGTTGAGGGAATTATAGGTGTCCGTATCGCCCGAGAAGGCGATGCCACCGGCAGCGTTGACATAGCGGATGAATGTGGCGCTCACACCCAGGCCGACGATCTTCACCCGGCTGCGCCGAAGGTAGATCGTGCCGGTGATGCGCCCGGTGCGCCCGGGCAGCATGACCGTCATGGGCAGGGCCGAGCTGTCTATCGTCGCCTGGATCGCCGCCCTGTCGTCGGTGCTGTCGTCGAACCGGGCGCCCCATTGCAGCACGCTGCGGGCATGGCCGGGCACCAGGTTCGCCCTCGCCTGCCCGCTGATCCCGGAAAGGTTGATATAGGCGCCACCATCATGGGTTCCAGTCGCGGCCGCCACGATCGTATAGGTGTTCTCGCCCCCATCGCCGGCTGCGTGATAGCCCAGCGTCTCCACGACCATGCCCACCTGCAGGCTGGTGCTCGCCACCATGTCGCCCACGGTGTTGAACACGGTCGGGCGAATGCCCAGGGCCGTCCTGGCCGCCGCCGCATCGGCCGAGCCCAGCACGCCCTGCATGTAGGCACTGGCCGCGATTTCGCCGTCCGCCAGCACGTCGACGAATTCGATGCGCGTGCCATCGGCGGACCAGCGCCAGAATTTTCCCGGCACGGCCGGGTCGAGTTCGACAGCCTCGGCGCCATAGGCCAGGCGCAGCGCGCGGTTGGTCTCGCGCGCCAGCTCCTGGGCAATGATGATGAAACGGTCCATGTCATCGTCGATGGCCCGGGACTTGAACTTCCCGTCCCGCACCACCGAAAGCACCCGGTCGATAGCGGCCGCGCCCACGCGCAGGTAGCGCTGCCCGGCAACGGCCGCCGTGACCAGCGCTACCGTGCCACCACCCGGCTCGCCGGCGCCGGTGAGCGAATAGTGCAGTCCCTCCTGCAGCTCCGCGCCGGTCAGGTCATCGGCATCGGCAAAGCGCACCACCCTGATGTCGTCATTGTCCTGGAAGGGGAAAGGCACCGAAAAGCTGGTTTCGCCCCCCACGGCAGTGGACAGGCGGAAACGCGGATCGGCGTTGATCGGCAAGACTTCGGACATGCGGCAGCCCCAGTTCTGGATGCTGCCAGCCTGGGGCTCGCCGGGTAGGGTCAACCGGTCTTTTCCTTGCCTGTTGCCCCCACAAAGGTGCTGTAATCCACAGGCAGGTGACCTTTTCAGGCCAAAACCAACTGTTTCCTGTGATTTCTGGCGTTGACGCGCCCCCTGAATCGACTAACTCTGATCGGGTCGACTGCCAAAAAGCAGATCGGCCGCCCCGACACAGGGGGCGACCTTCGAAAGGGGGTGATGGCTATGCCACCCACATAGTGGGATCTGTGAATACCCCGGGCCACGATCGGGACTGGCCTCCCGGCTTGGTTCGCAGCTCGCATAGGTTAGGCGGGCATCCGGCGGCGGCAGGATTTCGATCCTGTCGCCGTTTTCCATGGTGCTGCCAGTCCTCACTCGCCGCACCATGGGGGAAGTTTGCACTGCGTTGGCGCGTCCCGTCAATTAGCGCATGCGCTATTTCGCGTATTTTTGTCCACGCCCTCAGGGCGCCGCTGCCGGCGCCAGCATATTGCCCATGTCCGGCGCCCGGCTCGGGGTCGCCTTGCCCTTCTCCCACCAGAAGCCCTGGCCGAAATCGCGCTGCCAGGTCCGCTGGCTGCGCTTGAAGCTGGCATTGGCCTCGGGGTCGACCAGGAATTGCGCCTGGTCAAGCACCAGGCGCTCCCAGGCCAGGCGCAGATACCAGATATTGCCGCCTGGCACGTTGCCCCGGGCGAACTGCACGAGCTCGCGGCCGAACTTGGCCTCGTGGAGATCCTTGCCCTGCACAAGCTCCATCATGTTGCCGATCGTCAGCTGCCGGAAATCATTGGCGCGCTGCATCAGCGGTCCGGCCACTGAAAGCTCGATCCCGCCCCCGAAGCGGTTCACGTCCGAAAACAGGAAATCGCCATAGAGGCCGAAGCCACCGCCCTGCATCAGGGCGGCCGCCCAGAAATTGGCCGAGGTCATGGGCTGCGGATCGCGGCCGCCGGCGACGGATTTGAGCTGCATGGAGAGGGCACCGAACACCATGCTGGCCAGCAAGAGGCTCCCGGCATAGGCAGCGGCCCCGGCAAAATCCTTGCCGGCGATGCGCCGATGGATCTGGTGGCCATGCAGCATGGCATAGGCCGCGCCGAAACTCTTGAACTGGGCAAAGCTGCGCAGCAGCTCGCCGCCCACCGTGCCCGGCTGGTTCTGGTCGAGCAGCAGCGTACGGCTGCGATGTCCGCCCGAGGGCACGGCATATTCGGTCAGCACATGCACCATGGAGAGATATTTCTCGGCCAGCTTGGGGCTGAGCGCTGCGACATCGGTGGGGCGCATCATGGTCAGCCCGTCCGGTGTCTCATGCAGTGCAGCGCGACGCATGAAATTCCAGTCCGCCTCCTTGAAGCCGAACCGGGTCAGCGTGTCGCGGAAAGTCGGGTGCATCCCCGCCCAGTCCTTGCCTGCCTGGTTGGCCATTTCGTGCAGGAACGCCATGCCGAAAGCATGCTTGCCTGCCTGGGTGAAGGGGGTCAGGCCCGAATAGGTGAGCACCCGATCGCCCAGGAAGCCCATCCAGGCCGGGCCCTGCAGCGTGCCGACATATCGCGCCTGCTTCTGGAACACATGCACGGCGTTGTCGAGGATGAGCCCGGCCGCCACCGCCTCGCGCCGTCCGGTCGGTGTCATGGCACGGACATAGTCGCCCCAGATCCCGCCATTGATCCCGGCAAAGCCGCGGGCGATCACCTGAGTGCCGAAATCAGACATCGAGGTCAGGGCCGCGCCGCCCAGCGCCGTCGAGGTGATGAAGCTGCGCGCGCCGCCCAGAACATTGGCGACCGTGCTGCCCACCGGCGTCGTGAGGCTGCCGCGCAGCGAGCCCCAGACAGCGTCGATGCGATTATGGTAGCGGCTGGCCCGGGCCAGCGGATCGCCGGAACCGGCAAAGCGGGCTTCCTTGCCGGCTGCCTTCAGCTGCGCCTGCTGGGTCACCAGCTGCTTGAGCCATTCGATGGTGCCATTGGGGTTCGGCCCCAGCACCTCCATGGCGGCAATGTCGCGGGACATCATGTTGATATGGCCCATCATGGCACCGAACGGGTCGCCGCCGCCCCCGAAATCCTTCTGGTACGCCATCCAGTCGTCGGCAGATTTGAACACCAGAAAGCGATGCTCGGCATGCTGGTTGGCGAGAGCCCCGCGGCCCTGCCCTTGGCGCAGCGGCTGGCGCTCGTTCCACCCATCGGTGGCGATGCGGTCCCAGATGGCGCCGAGTACCTCGTCGAGCTCGCCTGCCGTTACCTCGGCGCCGGTCAGCGGATGGGTCATGCGGCTGGGGTCGAGCCGCGGCTTGATCTGGGCAATCCAGCCCTCGCGGCCGATCCGCCGCAGGGCCTGCGGATCGTGCCGCTGCGGCAGCCCCCAGTTCTCGAGCTTGCCGATGGCGCCGCCGGCGGCGTTGAACCGCGTGCGCAGCCACTCGGCCGTCTTCGTCCAGCTTTCGGCCAGCCCCTTGGCGGCCAGGTCGCCGCTGTTCTCGCCGAACAGCTCGCGCACCACGTTGGGCAATTGCGCCCGGTTGTGGCGGGTCAGGTCGCCGCCCCAGGCGCCGCGCCGAAATGTGTAGAGCAGGCTCTCCATCATGGCATGGGCCATGCCGGTAATGGCCGCCTCTCGGCCCGCGACGCTCTCGAACCTGGCTTCGCCATTGTGCTCGAGCAGAAAGAGGGCGCCGCTCGCCACGTCGCGCTGCCCGCCCGGCGTCTTGTGCGTACGCAGATCCTCGGCGATGCGCCGGATACTGGCGATCGACAGTTTTGCCTTGCGCTTCTGGTGCTCGGTTTCGGCTTTCAGCAGGGCCTGCAGCTGTGCCTTGGCCTCGGCATCGGCCGTCGCGTCGCTGTCGAGCGCCGCGCGTGATCGGGCCCGGTTGAATTCCCGCGCCAGCCGGGCGGCATCCTCGCCCGTGATCTCGCCGGCCTTGCGGGCCTCCTCGAGGCAATTGTTGATCGCTACCATGGGAAATCTCCTAAAGCCTGCAGACTGCCACGACGCGCTCGAGCTGCGCCGCCCGGTCGATGGATTGGCGGATCCCCTCGGCCGTCATCAGCTCGTCGCCAAAGGGCACGGCCAGGTCACCCAGCCCCTCTTCATCAGCCCAGGCCACCAGGGCCTCCATATCCCGTTCCCAATCCGCCATGAGCTCGTCGGGCAATTCGTCCATGGCTTCGGGCGGCCGGCTGCCCAGCCCGTCGAATTCGGCCGCCGGCGCCGGAAGCGTCCGGCTCACCCCGGCCATGTCGCTCATGGCCCAGTCCAGTGCCGTGCGCAGATCCTCCCCCTCATTGAGATGCAGGTCCACTGCAGCCCGAATGGCGCGGTCGGGAGCCGTGCCGCCGGCCATTTCCAGCGCCTGGCGCACCGCATTGGCGGCATCGAGCCGGGCCTGCGGTCCTGCCGCCGTCCAGCGGGCCTCCGCCTCGCTGATATCGGCCATGCGGGCCAGAATGTCAGCATCGCGCATGCCCGCGAAATCGACGCCCCGGCTTTCCCAGTACGTGCGCTCGGCACTGATATCGCCGCCAGGTCGCCTTCCCTGCTCTTCGGCCAGGGCGTCGATAAACGCCTGACGGCTCACATAGCCATTGCCATCGTCGATGTCGCTGCGACCCCCGAAGGCGGCCCGCATTTCGTCCACCGGGATATTGTCGAGATCGCTGTGCCCGCCCTTTCGGAAGAGCCCCGGCATGTCCTGAGCGGTCAGCCCCATGGCGCGGAGCTCATCGGCCATTGGGCCGTCCGGGTCGACACCCCCGATCCGCGCCACCTCGCGCATGACCGGCCGCTGCGACGGCCCTGCGCTAGCTGCCGCGATGCCGCCGCGGATCGTTGTGAGCGTTTCGGCAAAGCTCTCCGGATTGGGGGCATAGCCATCCACGCGCTCGGGCGCCATGGCATCGACAATGCGGTTGACCTGCATGTCGTCGAGCGCCATGGGCTGCGCCGGAAGGGGGCGCGCCTCGGGAGAGGACACCGCGCGCAGCTGCGCCTCGGCATGCGACAGGGCTAGCTCATGCCGGCCGGGCGAAAATCCATCGGGGATCTGCGCATCGACCAAAGCCAGCATATCCCCGGCCTGCGCGGCGCCCCGCAGGGGTGAGGCGAGCATGGCGGCGCCTTCGGCCAAGCTGCGACCCCCGGCGCCCAGGAAACCACCAAAGGCAGCGGCAAAGCCGATATTGGCCAGCGCCTGGTCCCATCCGGCATCGAGGCCCGCCCGCGCCCGCCACTCCTGCACCGCCGGCTGGATCGCGGCTTCCGAGACAGCATTGACCCCGGCTTCGCTGGCCGCCGTGGTGAGGATCCGGCCGATGGCGGTACGCGCACCGCCCGGCCCGCCGCCCAGGGCGAGCGAGCCCACCTGCAGCGGGTCGCGCAGGCTGGCCGCGCCGGCACCGGCAAACATGTAGATGAACTTGTCCCACCCGGGGCGGCTTTCCATCAGGCGTGCGGCATTCTCGTCGGCGCCGCGTGCCAGCTCTATGGCATAGGCAGCCGGATCGAACTGGGCCCAGTCACCCGCGGCATCGGCCGGGAAGCGCGCAGCCTGTTCGCTCATGAACTGGGCGAAGCGCGTGCGGGCGGCCTCTACCGGCGTCGGCCCTTCCGGGTCGAGCCGGTTGCCGATATTGGCCACCATGAGCGGATTGGGTGGCGCTTCCTGCCCGGTGCCCGCCTTGAAGCGCCGCCGCCATTCCTCATAGGCATCGACCAAAGCTTCATGGGCCGAGTTGGAATTCTCCACCAGCCGCTGCTGCTCGAAGAGCGCGCCGATGACGTCGCCCGGTTCCGCCACGCCGCCGCCCGGGCGTGTCGCGGGCTGGAATGGGTCGGGCGCGAGCCAGAAATTCTCCATCTACTGGCCCACCCCGCCCGGGCGCCAGAAGACCGGTGGCTGCAGCGGATTGAATGCGCCGCCCATGGGCCTTTGCGCCTGCATCTCGCGCAGCTGGCTCACGTCCAGCACCCAATGAGTGCCATCCGGGGCCTGCAGGAATTGCGGATCGAAGCCATTGGGGTCGCCCAGGGCGACCCGGTACTGCCCGTTGCCCACGGCCACCAGCCGCGCCTGCTGCACTTGCCAGGGCTGGACGGCCACGCCATTGCCGCTGGCGATCGGTGGCAGGGCCGCCAGGTCCTCTGCAGTGATTCGTCCGACAAGGGCCTGCAGCTCCTCGGCTGGCATGTCCGGCGGCGCCACCGTGGCAAAGCCGTTGACCTGGGTCATGCCGCCAAACTGCACTCCATTGACCGTACGCGCGCCCAGGGCCCTGTTGACCGACTTCTCCCAGATGGCAAAGGCAGCGGAGCTTTCATCATCGACATCGGACGGGTCGAAGCCCATGGCCGCCGCCTGGCCCTCGAACAGGATGGAGGCGACATTGAGCACTGCCGCGCGGGTAGCCGGATTGGCCGCCAGCGCCCCGCCGAGCACGGCACCGCCGGCATTGGCCATGGTCCCTTCGCTCGGCATCTTCACACTGATGGTCTTGTCGCGCCGCCCGGCCAGCACACGGCTTACCTCATTGGCGACCCCGATATCGCCGCCGGCCGCCGCGATGCCCGCCACATAGGCCAGCTCAGGCCCGGCGTCGCCCAGCTCGCCGAGGGCGCGCCCGGCGTCGTCGCCGAAATGCTCGCGCACCGACAATGCAAACTGGGGCAGGAATTCGGGCTGGGCATAGAAAGCGGCCGCGAGCTGCTGACGCTCCTCCTCGCGGAAATACTGGGGTGGTGTGCCATACATGGCGGCCACCGCCTTGCCCTGCTGCGCGCGCAGGGCCAGGCTCTCCGGGTTGGATGGGTCCACCGGCTCGAGCGCAATGGCACCGGCCCGCGCCGCCTGCCCCAGCGGATCGGTCTGGCGCTCGAGCAGGATCTCGTCGCGGCGCTTGAGGGCCTGGGCAAAGATCTCGCTCTGCACCACGAAGTTTGGCGAGCCGGGAACCGGCGCCAGGGCGGCCAGCCGGTCATTGAGCTCGGCCGGCGTCTCGAGCTCCATGCCCGCCGTGGCTTCCCACCCCAGCCGCGCCCGATCGCGGGCCTCTGACCAGGCCGTGGTGTCCATGCCCAGGGCGGCCAGGCGCGCCGGGTCCAGATCATTCGCCGCCGTGTCGAGCCCCACGCCGGTCGTGGCGATCGAGGCGATGTCGGCCTCCATCAGGCCCTCGATGCGGGCGCGCTCGGCCTTGGTCTCCGCTGTCAGCCGGTTCTGCGCTGTCAGGGCCTGGGCATTGAGCTGGTCGGCAAGGGCCTTGACCTGGGTAAAGCCCAGATCGGTCACCGGCCCTTCACCCTTGGCCCAGTCGGTTAAAAGCTGGTTGGCGAAGTCCTGCTGGGCCTGTGGCGTGGGCAGGCTGGCAAAGACACCGTTAGCGCGGGCATAGGCCAGCGTCGTGTCGAGCTTGGTCCGCTGCGCCTCGGCCTCGGCCGGGGTAATGACATTGGCGGCCTCGGCATGATCGATCTGGGTCAGGAGCCGGCTGGCCTGGTTGCCCAGGATCGTCTCTGCCTCCGGATTGGCACCGAGCAGGTAAGCCTGTTTCTCGATGTCGCCCAGCTGCGCGGCATAGCCTTCCGAATAGGCGCTTGCTTGTTCGGCCAGGAGCTTGGCCTCGTGCCGCTGCGCCACGGACCGCATATAGGTCTCGCTGCGTTCGGCAAAGGTGCGGTCGAACAGGTCGCGGACGCGCGGATCGCCGAAATTCTCGTCCTGGCTGTAGCGGTCGCGGATCTCACCCAGGGCATTGGCAAATCCGGCAGGATCGTCCTGATACTGGTCGAAGGCCGCGCCAATATCGGTTGAGACCCCCTGCTGCAGGCGCCAGCCATAGGTGCGGATTGCCGCCGCGTCGAAGGCATCGCCATAGATGGTGTTGTCGTTGCGCAGGGCCAGCGGCGTCGGGTTGAGCCCTCCGGTCGCGGGCGCATGGTCATGACCGGCGCCGCCCCGGGCTGAAGCGAGTTCGATGTGCCAGTCCTCATTGGCCAGCGGAAAGGCCAGGCCGAACTTGCCGGCATTGGCATGCACCCATTGCCGCGCCGCGTCGCTGCCATAGGCCAGGTCATAGGCATCGCCATGCTGGTGGCGGCTCTTGCCCGGCGGCGCCACCCATTTGCGGGCCTCGGCCTCACTGCCATATTTGGCCAGCGCTTCGGCGTAGAGCTCTGACTGCCGCTCTGCCGATCGATAGCCGGAATTGAGTGTTAGCTGGCTGCGGATATTGTCCGGCGCCGCGGCAAAAAGGGCAGCCAGCGCGCCGCGGAACTGCGGCTGGATGCCGGCAAGATGCGCTTCCTTGCCCGCCGGCACATGCGGGCTGAGGTCATATTCGCCTTCCGGCGCTGCGGCCGCTATCGCGCTCTGCCGCTCGAGATAGCCAAGGCCTGCCGCTTGTCCGGCATTGAGCCCGGCCATCTGTCCCTCATTGGCGGCCGCGCGGTCCGCCATGGCCTTGAGCCGCCCGGAAACCGAATTGCCAAGAGCGGCCAGGGCCTGCATGGCCTCGCCGCCACCGACAGCGAAATCCGGCGTCTGGGCGATCTGGGCGCGCCCCTCGAAACGTTGAATGGGTCGTCTTGCCACGGCCTAGATACCCCGCTCCAGCACGTCCATTCCATAGTTGAGCCCGGCATCGGCCGCTCCGGCCAGGCCGGAGAACAGGCCCTCCATGCCGCGCCGGCGGATCCCGCGCGCCCGCACCTTCAACAGGGCCCGCCGGTATTCGTCCTGGTCGCGGTCGATATTGAGCTCTGTCGTGGCCTCGCGCGAGGCCTGGCTCCGGGACGTGCCGGCAATGCCGCCCCCGGACACGTCGACGCCGCCGGCGGCGAAGGCCACGTCATTCTCGCCGAGCACGCGGAACAGCTCCCGGCGCATGCTGTTCTGCCGCTGCGTAGCCGCGAGGCGCTCCTGCCCCGCCTGCAGCTCGACCTGGTCGGCCTGCTCATTGGCCGAAGCAAGGGCCGAAATACCGGTGCCCACGGCGCCGATCGCCGCGATCGCCGAGGCAATGGCCTGCAATGACTGCAGGGCAGTTGCCGTGCTTGCAGCGGCCGTGCCTGCAGCTGCGGCCGTGCCAGCGGCTGCGGTGCCGCCCGCTGTCATCATCGCTGCCGTTGCTGTTGCCAGTATCTCCGCCATCAGAGCTGCGCCTCCGCCGTCACGCTGCGCACGGTCAGCCGTCCGGGCCGTACCTGCGAAATGGTCCAATAGGGTTCATCGGCAAAACCGGTCAGGCCCCGGATGGTGATCTCGCCGGTAACGCCCTGGTCGAGCTCGGGCACGTCCGCCACCATGCCGAAGCGAAGGAGGTCCACGTCCTGCAGCGCCTTGCCATTGACGCTCACCGCCAAGCTCGTCGTATCGATCACCGAGATCTTGAGGCTGTGGATCCGCGCCTTGCGCTTCAGCACCGTATTGGGCCCGATGTCGCGGCTCTGCGGCAGACTTTGGGCGACCGGCGCCGCCCAGCTTCCCACTGTCCAGGTCTCGACGGCCACGGGCAGGGTGATCGCCCCGCCCGAAACCGTGAACGGCCCGAAGACACTCCCATCGGCAATCACCCAGATGCCGCTGCGGCCATTGAACCGGCTGCCGCAATTGACCGTGACGCTTGCCGGGCTGTTCGTCCCGCTCACCGCCTCGTCGAGAAGCAGGCCATCTTCCTGGCGCTCGAGGCGCCGGCCGCTCGGGCGCTGGATGAGCCAGCTCACCTCGTTGCGGCCATTGACCGAAACTGCCTTGAACAGCCCGGCTCCGCTGGTCATCCGGCCAAAGCCGGTCACCTCATACTCGCGCAGCAGCACCCCGGACACGGCTGAGCCATCCGCCTGCACCAGCATCAGCTGATGCCCGTCGCTGGAAACAGTGGAGCGGCGCACGGCCATGTCCCTCACGCCGGTCACCAGGTGCGCGGCATAGAGCGAAAAGTCCAGGGCGGCAAAATTTCCTTCCACATCGGTATAGCGCAGCTCGGACAGCACACCGCCCGATCGATGGGAGAAGAGGGCCGCGCCCTCGCTTTCGACAATCGGGACGCCCCGGGGCGTGCCATGGGTCGAGGCCTTGACATGGTTGGGCGCCTCGGTGGCGGCCAGCGTCCGGCTCTCGAGCCAGTATTCGGCCTTGCTGGTGAAGATCAGCAGATTGAGATTATCCACGATGCGCTCGATGCGCTCGCCGGCGGCGGCATTCATCGGCACCAGGGCGGGCCCATCGGCGCCGGTGAAGCGCTCGTCATAGTTGAAATAGTCGGCCAGGCGGGAAAAGGCCCAGGCGCGGCGCAGCCCCTTGAAGCCGCCAATGGCCAGGCGCTGCCCGTTGGTGAAACAACCGCATTGCGGCCAGCCCCGGTCGGCGCTCCAGAGCGGCTCGCCCGGCGCCACACCCACAACGGTTTTGCGCGAAATGATCGCGGCGTCGGTCTTGTTGATGACCCGGCCCGATACCGCCCAACCGTCGCCCTCATTACCGGCGCCCGAGAAGACGATATTGACCTTGTCGGCAACGCTGGTCACGGCTACGGCACCCGGCGACACGTTGGGCAGGTCGAGAATGGCCGGCTCGATCAGATTGACCAGGTCTGCGGTGGTGCTGTCATAAAGGATTGCCACGGTGTCCTGGCCGGAAACGGTCAGCACGAACACGCTGTCGGCGTCGGTCAGCCCGACGAATTCGATCTCCCACACGGCCGCCACGCCGTTGGTATAGGGGTCACCATTGATGTCGGCGCCATAATCCCAATTGGGCACGCCGGTCCAGGGCGCGTTGTCGACGCTCCAGTCGGTCGGGCCTGCATGCTTCAGCCGCTTGGTCTCCAGGTCCTCGTGAAACAGCAGCATCGTGTCGTCGAGCTGGGCCGTGGTGATCTCGGGCAGCATGGCAGCCGTCAGGCCGGCGATGCTCACTGTGTCGAGGAGGCTGGTTTCGCCCCAGATATCGACCGCGCCATCGCGCGCCACCACGTCATAGACGACGCCGGTCGACGCCTCGAAATTGAAGAGCCGCGCAGCGTCGGCCGGCACGCTGCCGATATCGCGCAGCCCATCCCGATTGCGAAACCCACCCTGCGGCGAAGCCTCGATATTCTCGGCCCTGGCCAGCCCCGTCGAATAGGGTTTGAGGCCCGTCCGCTCGTGCAGCAGCGGGTCGAGCTCGAGGGAGTTGAAGGCGGCCTGCAGGCGTCCGGGACGGCCGACCATCAGCGCACCCGGGTCAGGAAATTGCTGCCCCAGTTCGCCTTGCGCGGCGGCGTCGAATAGGCATCGGCCTTGATCGCCGCGCCCATCTCGCCGCCGCGGAAGTCCTGCGACGGGCTGCCATAGGCCTGGCTGCGCAACTGGTCGCTCAAGGCCTTGTCATGGGCCATGGCGAGGCAAAGATGGCTGGCCAGGCTCGTGATCGTCGCCTTGCGGAATGTCGGGCTCCAGCGATGCACGGGTGGCCGGTAGCGGCACATGGCATAGAGCGGGTTCTTGTCGGCATGCACCTGGTCGCCGATCAGCACATAGCGGTCGAAGCGGACATCGGGAGAGGTGATGTCATCGGTCACATAGATGGGCGGCTCGATGCGCTCGGGCGGCAGGTCGAACACATAGGTGAAGCCGGAAAGCGCGGTCGCGCTGTCGTCGACCGAAAGCGGGAAGATCTGGCGCGAGAAGGAAAAGAGGTAGATCCCGAGATTGAACTCGACCACGCTCTCATAGAGCAGCGCGGCGGACTGGCCATTGCCCAGGTCCTCGTCGAAACTCTGCGGCGCGTCTTCGCCGAACATGGCACAGGCGGCATTGACGATGTCGAGATCGGTGGTGAGCGCCATGGTTTAGACCCTGGGGATTTCTAACCGGTGGCGCGGCCGAGAGAACCGCGCCACCACCCTGCCCGCCAGCCGACCCCAAGGGAGGCGGGAAGGGGAGCTGAAAGAGGCAGCGCCTTTAGTCGGGCACGATCGCCGTGGCCACGGCGCCCAGGGCCGTAATGGCCTGCAGCAGCCAACCGGTCGCCAGATGCTGGCGGCAGATATAGAGCTGGGTATGCGTCAGCAGCGCCTCGGCCGAACCGTCGCTGTCCACATTGTTGATGGTCTGGCCCGAGGCCGCCGGCGTGCGCAGCTCGCAATTGGTCGAGGGCAGCACCCAGATCCAGATTTCCCGGCCACGCGTCGCCGCCGTCGCCGTGGGAAGGGTGACAATGTGGTTAGCGTCGGCGCTGGTCACCTCCACGAAATCGTCGGTGCCCAGGATCAGGCCGGTGGTCAGGCCATCCGTCGTGGCGGTGATCGACCGCGGCACGCCGCCCCGGTCCTCGCCCGAAGGCACCAGCACCACATGGGAGCTGACGATCGACACCTGATAGGTGGCACGGCCGGGCGTGCCGTCCAGGTCGAAGAGCACGTCGAAGAAATCGCCGGCCTTGATCTTCTTGGCCGGGGTGAGCAGGGCGTCGAAATATTCGGCCGCCTCGATCTGGGCCTTGGTGTCGTTGGTGACATAGGTGTGCCACTGGGGCCGGCTGCCGGGGCTCGGCGTATTGCTCGGGGTGCCCATGAAGGCGATGGACTTGAAGCCGCTCGAATGGAACGTCATCGCTGTTTCCTTGAAATCGGCGGCGGGCAGGGCCCGGGCCGCGCATTGCGTTCTGCCCGGCCGCTGCCGGCCGGGCGCTATTCGGGGATCGTGCTAGACGATGACGGTTGCCGCGTTGGTGGAGAGGCGGAAGCGCTTGATGCCATTGCCCTCCTGCAGCGAGGTGGCGCAGCCCTTGGCCTTCATGTTGAAGCTCCAGCCACCGCCGCCGCGCATGTAGTTGTTGTACTGGGGCGTCATGGACATATCCTCCTTGTTGCCCCAGCCCATGGCCGACTTGTGCCAGATGAAGGCGTCGCACTTGTTGGCTTCCGGGACCGGATAGAACCACTCGGCCTCTTCCTCGAGGTTGAGGAACCAGGTGCAGCCGTTCCAGAACCGGCTTTCGGTGGTCATGTTGAAGGGCAGGTTGCCCGGCCCGATCCACTCGGCCGTCGAGAAGGCCTTGTTGGCGAGAAGGTTGTACCAGGCGCGCGGCGGCAGGCCGCAATAGATCTGCCCGTCCGTGAGCTTGGTGGCCACAGTCACCGCTTCCACCAGCAGCATGGCCTGGGGAGCGGTGAAGGCGCCGCCCGAGAAATCGAGACCGCTGTCGACGCTGGGGGCGGCAGCCGCCATCACGTCATAGATCTCCTTGTCGGTGGCACGGCCAAGGGCCATGGCGCCGCTCTCATAGACGATCTCGTTTTCCTCCGGCTTGGTGCGGTCCATGTCGAAGTCGGAGATCTCGTCGAAGGCCTGCCAGGTCTGCAGCGTGGCCTCGAACTTCTTGCGGTCGCCGCCGCCGGGCACCGGATCGGTGTCACGGTCGATCTTGCGGGCAATGGTCTTGCCGGCCAGGTAGAACACGGCCTTGTCGTTCTGGGTGAAGGTGGTGGCCTGGGTCACCGTCGAGCGCAGCCGGTTGCCGCGCGTCTGGTAGATGTGCATGGCCCGGTTCTCGTATTCGGTACGGAACCACTCGGGTGCCTGCGTCGTCATGTTTCGCTCCGATGCTTGGGAAAACACCGGGGTGTCGGAGTGGCCGCGCCGCTATCCGGGTCCGCTTGGTGTCGGAGTGGCCGGAAGCGTCTGCAGGTCCGCTTGCCCTCATGTGCTGGCTTCACGCTAGGCGTGCGGGCGTCGGGTCAACTGCGAACCGAAAAACAAATCGCCCCAGTGGGGCGAATTGCGGTGAGCAGGCCATGAGAGCTGCGCTCGAATGGCAAGGCGGGGCGGACAAGAAAAACCCCGCCGGAGCGGGGTCAGTCAGGGAGGAAGGTTTCTAGCGGCCCTGGGCGCGCCTCTGGCCGCGCTGCTGCATGCCCTCGGTATAGCGGCGGCGCAGCTCGGGGTCATAGCGCTTGTCGGCGTCCTGATGGTTCTTGTTGCGCGGATCGATGCGCGGGTCGCTGGTGAGCTTGTCGAGATCAGCGTCGCTGAGCGGACCATTATCCACGCCCTGGCCCGAAACGACGATGATCCCGGCCTTGGCCATCCGCCCCATCATGGCGCGCAGCAGCGCCTGGCCGCCGGCTGTATCGGTCAGTGCCTTGAGCTCGGCCGAGGCATCGGCCTTGAGCTTTTCGGGAATGCCGTCGAGCTGGCTGATCAGGCCATTGGCAAAGGCCTCATTTTCCTTGAGCTGCTGGTTGATTGCAGCGGCGTCGGAAATACCGTGTTCGGATCCATAGCGAGTGATTTCCGCCTGCGGGTTAAAGGGCGGTGCGAGGAGCCCCTGCTCGGCCATTGGCCCATAGAGATCGTTGATGACACCATTGAGCTGGGCATCGGTCAGGCCATGCTTGTGCGCAGCCGTGCGGGCCAGCGCCAGGGCAGGGTTCTTGGCCGGATCGGCCCCGAAATAACCCTTGATCTTCTCGCCCGGGTTGAACGTGTAGTCCTCAGGCTTGGCCGGCGCCGTGCCGCGGCGCGCAAGGTCATCGCGCATGCCGGTGAAGCGGGTGTTGAGCTCGCCATAGCCCTTGAACAACTTGCCCAGGGTTTCCTCGGCACTGGTGCCCAGGAATTCGGGCGGGATGGCAAGGTCCTTGGGCGGAGACCAGGCCTGCTGCTGCTGGCCACCGCCTTGCTGCTGCCCGCCGCCCTGCTGCTGCTGTTGCTGACCACTGCCCTGCTGCTGGCCACCGCCGCCGGCACCCTGTTGCCCGCCGTCACCGCCGCTGCCGGCATCTGCCAGCCCATAGGCCACCTGGGGGAAAATTCTCATTGGTCCATCTCTCGTTTGGGGGGCTGATCGGCGTCACCGCGCCCATGCGCGATCAGCTTCAAAATCATATGGGCGACGTTGTTCTGGCCCTCGCGGAACTGGGCATACATGGCCGTCTGTTCCATCGTGAGGCCCATGGAGACAGAGGGCGGGACTGCACGGTTGAGCGTGACATCGACCAGCGCCTGCAGCGCCTCCTGGCCCTCGGGGGTTTCGGCAAAGCCGCGCCAGGCGGCAGCCAGCCGTTCCTTGCGGGCTTCCATCTTGGCCTGGAGTGCCTTGACCTGGTCTTCGCTGAGACCCGGCTGGGCATTGAACCACTCCCAGCCGCCCTTGCCGGCGCCCGAAATCCACGCCTCAAGCGCGCCCTGGTTGATCATGCTGCAGCTCCCGGCATTTGTCCGGTCATGGCGCCGGCGGCGGCCGCGGCCAGTTTCATGGCCTGTTCCTCTTTCTCGATCTTTTCGCGTTTGTCGCTCGAGGTCTTGAACTTCTCGGGCACACCCATCATGGTGGCAGCCTCGAGCAGCACGGCCTCGATCTCGGCAATCTTCTGCGGGTTGATCTGGGCCGCGCCGCAAACGGCCAGCACCATTTCGAGCCACTGCATGATGTTCTTGAGCCGGGCGGCTTCGCGCGCGATGGCGAGCGGGCTCTTGACGCGGATCTTGGTCAAGAGATGATCGATCTTGATCTCGCGCGGCAGCAGCTGCTTGTTATAGGCCAGCTCCATGGTCCGCCGCACGGCGGGCACCACCACCTCGTGGATCTGCCGCCCGAAGGCGCCCAGGTGATCGTCGGCCATGCGCTGCACGCGCTGCAGGATCTCGGTCGGCGATTTCACCGCCGCATTGTCGGTCGGCAGCCCATTGTCCATCAGGATGTCGCGGACATTGTTCTGCATGTTCTCGATGACCAGCATCGACATGTCGAGGCGCGGATCGGGGAAGCGGGAAACGCTTGGGCCCATCGTCCCGCCATTGCGGGCGACCTTCCAGAACGCGCCTGGCTCGAGCGGCGACAGGTCCGGATTGAACACCCCGTCATCGACGGCGGTATAGATGCCCAGCATGGCAATGGCCGCCGCCATGAGCTGGATGCGCTTGGCGGTGTTGAGCGTCTTGATCTCGGGCATGGCGAGCATGGCCAGGCCCCGGCCATAGGTCTCGCCCGGCACGCGGATATAGCGCGGCGTGATCCAGGGGCAGGTGCGGTTCTCGTCGGCCCAGATGCGCTTGTCCGGCTGTTTGGGCGACCAGACAATGGTGCGCCAGCGCTTCACGCCCTGGCTATTGCGCTCGAGCACGGTATCGACATGCACGTCGATTTCGGCTTCCGGCTTCATGTCGCGGATGGCCTTGTCGAACTCGCCCTTGGGCCAGCTCTCCATCAGCACCCGGACCGTCATCTTGCGGTCCCAGTAGATGCCGGAGATCTTGTTGTCCGGGCCGCCCTCGAGCATGACCTCGTCCATCGCCACGGAGATCGGGCTCCAGAGCTCCTCGATGTCCTCGGCCGGGTTGCACAGAATGGCGCCGGTGCCGGCCACCAGGTCGAGGGCCATTTCGTGGAAGGCCATGTCCCAGTCGCCGGTATCGAAGAAGCTCTGCAGCACGTCGCTGACAATCTCGAGCTCGGCGGCGTGCCGCTCCCTGGTCTTGGGATCGCGCACATAGGGCCCGGGTTCGAGCGCGAAATTGCGCTGCTCGGGCGGCCACAGGTCCTGCTGGTACTTGCCGGCAAAGCGCATGGCCGAGGTCATGGCCGTGCTGTCGAACACCTGGTCGACGCGCTTCTCGCCCGTGCCGCTGTCCTTTGTCCCCTTCCTCAGGGGGATGGCATATTGATAAGCCTCGTCGAGGAGGGGCTGGAAGCGGTCGCGCTCCCTCTTGGCCGCCTCGCGGCGAGCCTTCAGCTGGGCGGTGGTCAGGGCCATGGATCAGCCCAGATTGATTTCGCCCGAGCCGCCCAGGCCCTGGACGAAGGTCAGAAGGCCGCGGCCGCGACGCCGTGGGGAACCGGTCGGCTGCGCCGCGCCCTGGTCAATCTCCGCCTGCTGCGCTGCCAGCTGCGCCAGCGACGTGCGCTGCTGGCTCTCCATTGCCCGCTTCCCGCGGCCCCCGTCCAGAAGATCCGGCATATGCCCATACCTCGCCATGTTCGCTGCGCTCCGCGAACACGAAGCCGGCGGCCCGGCAGATGCGGGACCCGGCCTCGGACGTGCAGAGCGTCACGATGGCACGGTATGGCGCGGCGGCGAGGGTCAACCGGATCGCGCGGACAATGGGCAGCATCAGCGCGGAAGCCTCGGGCCAGAAGTGAAACCAGCTTTCCGCCTGGCCCGGCCCGATCGGCGCCAGTCCGGCAAGTCCCACGAGGCGCCCCTCATGCCGGATTGCCCAGGTCTGGCTGTCGTCGAACACCTCCCGCATCACGGCCCATTGCAGCCGGCTCGCATGGGCATGACCGGCCATCTCCGCCAGGTCGAGCAGGGTCGCCGCGTCAGTTTTAATTTCACGCATTTTTCACGCGGTTTTGCGGCAGAGCGCGAGCGCCGCATCGACATGGGATCTGAGTACCAGGAGATCAGCTTCCTCCCAGACGAGAAAAATGTCCTCGTCATCGAAGCATCCATCACGCCCGTAATCGGGGTTCATGGGGAAACTGGCGCCATCATCGAGCATGAGGGTCAAGCGGCCCCATTGATTGCGCTCCCCATCGATGTCGCCGCCAGACTCGATCCAGCACAGCTGCATTGCTGTGAAATCATCTCCAGTTGTGTCGCCCTTGACTTCCGGAGCCTCGAAATACCACGGCTTGCCCTTGGCAAAGATTGTCCCCGCCGGCATCTCCAGGAACTCGCCACGCTTCAGAATTTTCATCTTCCCAACCCCACCTTGTGCGGATCGAAACCACCCGCCTTGCCCCAGCCCGTTGAGCCGTTCCTCTGGCTCGACCAGCCGCCCTGGCCCTGCCCCCCGGCTGCCCGGCCGCCCTGGATCGCCTGCATGACGAACTGGTGCCCGCGCATGCCGATGATGAGGTACTGCCCGGCATCCATGAGGTCGCTCCAGGGATGCAGCTTTTCGGGCAGGTCCTCATATTCGTTGCCGCCGCTCTGCGGCCGCTTCTTGAACCGGTACCGCCCCGCGATCGCCGCGATATATTGCACGCAGGCCGGGGAAATCAGGAGCGACGTGTTCGGCTCGAGGAAGCCGCGCAACTCGGCATCGACAGCGCCGGTGCGCAGCGAGATCTCGTTTGATCCATTGCCCGGGATCAGCGCTGGCACACCCAGCACCTGGCTCAACAGTTCCATGGCATTGAGCTCGCCGGCCTCCTTGTCGGCGCCGAACTGACTGGCAGGGTCAACGAACAGTTTTACCCGCCGTTTGGCCACATTGCCGAAGCGCTCATTCATCAGGTTCTTCATGCCCTCGCCGAACCGGCCAGTGCCGACGCCGTGGCCCATATAGAGCTCGGCCAGCATGGCAATGCGCCCCGGTGTCCAGACCTGCCCGAACATTGCCGCCGGCGACAGGCCGCCCTTGGAGATGTCGGCGCCGATCCCGAGATCCACGTCGCGCTCCACCAGCTGCGCGGAGGCCACATGGCGCGGATGGTCAAAGCTGGGATGCACCGGCTTGCCGGCCTGGGAGTGGCCGAACTTGTTGTCGACCATGCGATGGACGAAGCGCTCGTCCTGGTTCTCGATGATCCGGTCGTAATAGCCCGGCTCCAGGTTGAAGAGGTTCTCCGCTTCCGGAGACCGGCCGCTGGGCTGCTGGAAGAAGGCGCGGCCCGGCGTGCGGTTGGTGATGAGCGTGTCATAGGTCCAGTTGTCGATCGTCGGGGCGTTCATGTCCCCGATCACCGTGGCCAGCCGGTTGCCGCTCACCAGCTGCTGGTTGCGAGACAGGGCTCCCCTTGCCCATAGCTCCTCCTGCAGCTTTTCGATCTCCTTGGGCGATAGCAGCAGGTTCGGCATGGGCCAGCGGCCGACGCGCTGTTCCATGTCGTCGAGCGCACCCTCGGCATGGGTGTCGAGCTCATTGAGCCAGCCGCCGGAATATTCGCGGCCCTTCATCAGGGTCTCGATGCTGTCTTCGCCCAGGCCGGCAAATTCGGTGATCGCCTCGATGCGGACCCCGTCATGACCCATGAAGCGCTGCCGGTGGATCAGCGGCCGATCATTGCCGCCCGTGACCATGGCGCCGGGATAGGTTTTGGGGAACCACTGTTTCCAGCTCTCGAGCACGGTCTTTTCCGCCGATCGGAACGTATCGCGCAACACGATCCATCGGCACATGCGGGTCGGCCTGCCGTCTTCGGGATGCCAGGCGATCGGCGCCCTGGTCGCGGCCAGGTTGCGCTTGAACACGCATGTCGTGGTCTTGCCGCCGCCCAGTGGCCCCATCAGGATTCCGGTTGGGGAAACATCATTGAGGAAGGCTTGCGCCACCGGTCCGGGCGGCACATACATGAACGGGTTGAAGTCGCCATGATAATCGAGCTCGAGCGCGAGCTGGCGGACCTTCTCCTCGGCCGCTTCGCGGAGGTCGACCCGGCTGATGAGATTGGCGATATGCCCGCTCATTCCCGACCTCCGCAGTTCTGTTCCCCGACCCGGCGCGCGGCGACCCCAGACACGGGCGCGAACACACCCCACACCCCAGCCCTGCCCCGAGGGGACACGCCGCCCCGCACCGGCCCCCTAGGCGAAAATCCGGAACGGTGTGAGCGCCAGCGGCCCCAGACCGGGGGGGCACCCCCGCTTTGGGGGAGGGGGGTCGAGGCCCCCCGGGGGTCGAATTTTCCCCTGGGGGAGAGGCGCGACCAGGTCGCGCTGCCCTGCGCCAGGTCGAGGTGCCGAACAGGGGGGACGCCCCTCAAGCGCGCGTCATTTTGAATGACGCGCTCGCCTAGCCCTAAGTCGTTGCGATTGCTGCGCTTTCCGCCCTCATGCGACGGCTGGCCGTGCGACGCGCTCATTCGTCACCCTCTAAGTCATTGATTTCACTGGCTTCTGGCATCTGACCGACCGACATCACCGCCCTGCCCTCGATCAGCTTGGCGGCCTCGGCCATCTGGTTCGTGCCCGAGGCCACCACCAGGATCGGCAGGCGCTCATCGGTCACCACCACCTCAGTCGGCTTCTTGCCGTGCAGGTAGGGCATGAGGTCGACGGCCGCCTTGCGCTGCAGGTCGATGATGTCGGGAATGCTGGGCAGCGACACCATGGTCAGCTCCCCAACCGTTGTCCTGGGCAAGCCCTCGGCGTTCTCGGCCGCCATGGCCTGCAGCGCGCGTGGGTCCATCGTGATGATTTCGGCCAGCACCTGGGCGGGATCGCGATAGCCCATGGCATAGAACCACTTCTCGAAGTCGACCGACTTGCGGTTCCGCGCGCCCCTCGGCCTGCCGACGCCCCGGCGCTCGCCGGCCGCCGCCACCGCGTCGAAAAACCCGGACGGCGCGCGCTCATCATCCCCTTGGGAACCATCATCTGAGCCGAAAAGGTCAGGATCGTCAGCCATTTAGCGCCCATCCCGAATATTTAATGGGTTTCGACCAGGGCGCGCTGTCACACTGGTGTCTCGCCTCTGTCTCAACTGCAAGCGATTGATTTTGCTGCGATATTCAGAAGAAAAGACACTTGTGACAATGTGACAGGGGTAGAGGGTCACGTACGCGCGCGCGCGCGTATATGTGAGGCTAAGGGCTGTCTCATCTGTCACAGCGTCACAAATCACGATTTCGCCTGTTAATTCAGTGCCTTGGGGTGAGACAACGGGTGAGACAGCAGTGTGACACCCGGACCCGGTGGAGCCGCACCGATCGGCCCCGTATCACGCTGGCATGGGTCCGCTGGCCGTCAACCGATCGATCTTCGCTCGCCAAGGGGTGTGGGTGCGGGCGAAAGGCTGATCGCAATGGGGTGCGGGCGGGGTTCATGCCGATTTTCTGGCTATTGCTGGGGTGTGGGAGCCGAGGCGGTTGGCCTGGGCCAGAGCGATAGACGTACGGAAGCGGTCGCGCTGCTGCGCAGCACGCCCGGGTCAGTTTGCCTGTCCGCCTGACGGCGGACGACTGGCGACGCGCAAGCGCGCCACCAGGGAAGAATATGGAAGCCGATCGAAGGCGCCGGCGGCGCGCGACAAGGTGCACCCTCGAGGCGACACGGCAAGGCGCCACCTCGCCCAGGCGGTGCCTGGGCGCGCCCGATCGGGACTGGTCGGCCGGCGCTGCCGGCCTCGAAGGTCACCCTGACACCTCGCGCAACCACACATTCAGCATGTGGATATACTTGGACCGCTGCCCGGGACGGGGCATGAAGCGCAAATCGTGCTCTACTTTGGTGACGACATAGTCATGGCGGTTCGAACCTTCTTCTACCGCCGCTTCTAAGGTTGCATCTTGCCAGTAGTGCAGCGCATCACCCACGCATGGGCGGACCTCGAGCTGCGGAAAGTGCCAGTCGTCGAGTTCTTCCCCGGTATCGGCATTCCACCAGTTCACGTCGATCAAGTGCTTTTCTCCTTCTCCAACCAGGTGTCCATGCGCCTCCGCATCACCCCTCCTGCCATTCCTTCAAATCCGCCAAGCTGATGAAGAGGCACCGCCGCTGCACGCCGCCGATGCGGATGCGGTTGTCGGTCCTGTTCGGGTCGCCCTTGCCGCTCTTGGCCAGGATCTTCTTGAGCACGATATGCTCGGGCGCCTGGCTCAAGGCCCAGCCCCAGCTGCCATTGCTGCCCCGCCCGCCCCAGGAGCTCTCGGACATCAGCTTGTTGATGTCCTTGCCCTGCTGCGGCACGCAAAGGGTGAGGCCTGCCCCGGCTCGGCCGGGCTCGAGCACATGCAGTCCGGCGATCTCGAGCAGCCTGTTGGCCTCCCTGATCATGGTCTGATCGGTGAGCTCGATGTCCTCGAGGATGCGTCCCACCGTGCGCCGCTCGCCCTTGTTCCAGGCGTCGACCTGGCTGGTGAGGATCTCGTCGATGCACTTGGACCAGTTCGGGGTCTTGCCGCTCACCTCTGGCGCCGCATCGGCCGCCAGCATGGCGCCCCAATGGCCTAGATTGTCGATCGGATAGCCCAGGGCTTCGAAACCGGCATCGCCCAAGAGCAGATGCGCGGCCGCCAGGAACGTGCCGAACGTGTTCTGGCCGCGGCTGTCATGCCCGTTCTCGCGCAGCACGTCGCGATAGGCCTGGTAGAGCCCGTCGAAATCCTCCCAATGATCCATCACCCGGCGCAACAGCCGCGGGCCGATGGTCTCGGCCGCCGTGAGGGTCGGGACTTTCGCGGCCGCATTGGTCAGCGGCCGCAGCTGCAGCAGCGCCAGGCGGCTCATCGATGCCGGAGGAATGGGAGGCGGGTTGATGGCGGAAAAGAGGAAGGTCGAGCGCGCCTGGAATTCCACGCCCTGGTGGTTGGCGCCGCCACGGATGCGGATCGAGCCCGAGGCCGCGTCGCGGGCCATCTTGATGATCTGCGCGGCCTGGTCCTGCCCGTCCTCGCCCTCGAGCTCGTCGATGCCGATGGGCAGCGCGTCATGGCCCACGATCTGGTAGAGGCCGGCACTGGTGGCATTGGTCGTCGAGATCATGAAGCGCCCGAGAATGGTCTTGAGCAGGCGCTGCAGCTCCGATTTGCCGCTGCCGGCGTCGCCGACCACGAACACGCTCGGCCGCCAGTCCAGCGCGGCGCCCATGAAGGCCACGCCGATCCAGCCCAAAGCCAGCATGGCGTCGGTTTCCCCGCGCACGAAATTCCAGCTGGTCAGCGCCCGGAACACCTCGAGCGCCGGGTTGTCATCGTCCAGCACTTCATCGCCCCAGGGCACGATGGCCTTGGGCCGGCGCACATAGAAATGCTCGCCCAGCTCGCCCGTGCCTTCCTCGTGGCCGTCGACGAACAGCACTTCCCCGCAATGCAGCACCAGGCGGCGCCGATCGTCGAGCCAGGCGCCGCGGCCGCGCACCTGGTCGGTTGGGTTCCATGGGCCGCGGCCGGCGCAGGCAGCGAAGAGGTCGCGCCGGGCTTCCTCGGCCTTGAAATTGGTCACCGTGCCGCCCTTGCCGAAGCTCGGCCAGGCCCAGCAGAGGAAATCCTCGTGGGATGCGAACAGCTTCTGCATCCGCTCGACGCCCATGGCCTTGTCGCCGGTGTTGAACACCTGGCCAAGCGTGTCGATCAGGTAGTAGTTTTCCCCGTCATAGCCCAGCGGCCGCACCGGGCAGTCGGCCGGCAAATGGCCGGTATCGTCCTTCTCCGCCTGCGGGTCGGTCTTCCACTGGCCGGGCAGCACCCCCTTGTAGGGCGATCCCTTCTGCGGCCATGCCGGCGCGGCCGTCTTGGCCTTCACCTCGGCGCGCTTGCGCCCCGCCTGGGTAATGGCGCGGATCCGTCTCTGTCCGGTCTCTGTCTCGGGCCGTTGTTCGGTCACTCAAAAAATTCCTGGCGAGGGGAGTGCCGGCGGCCCGAAAAAGGGGTCGCCGGTTGACAATTGACGCGTCAATTTCGCGGGTGATTTGCCCCAAAAGGGCAAAACGCGGTTGGCCTGGGCCAGAGCCACCCAAGATTTCAGGTCAGGTCTGCTTACGCTTGCCCCTGCCGCCGCGATTGACCGGCGGCTTGACCGGCGCCTCGCCGACACTCAGGGGTGCGGGCTTGGGCGCCCGCCGCCGGCGGTTCCGGTCGATCGACTTCTCCACCGCGTTCCTGGGCGCGCTTCCGCCCGGCCGCCCATCGCCGTCATGGTCGAAGGCGGCCGGATTGGCGCCGTTGAAGGCCACGCGATCGGCATCGAACTGGGCATTCTCCGCCTCAGCCGCGGCCCGCATGGCATCGTCCTGGGCGTCGCGCTGCTTCTGTTCCTCCTGGCCCCGCCGATAGGCGCCCGAAAGCCTGAGGCTCTCGACATGGACAGGGTCGAGGTCGCCAATGCCGGGCAGCTCCTCGAAAATGCTGTCCTCGCGCTTGAGCGTGGTGGCGACGCTGGCCGGCCTCGGGCGATTGGTCTCCTCGAGCGCCAGCTGGTGCGCGCGCAGATCCCGATACTGGGCCAGCGTCACCGCCACGAAAGCTTCCCAGGGCTGGCGCTGCACGAAGCTCATGCCCGCCCAGCCCCAATTGGGCACCAGGCCCCATTCCACCGCCTGCCGATAAAGCCATTCGCCCTTGTCGACGCCCTTGGCGCAGACATAGAGCCCGAGGCGGTCGAGCGTGGCCTCGATCGCGGGCAGGACATCATCGAGATTTTCATCCGGCTCCGCCTGCACCCAGCCCGCCGGCGCCGCGGCATTGGCTGCCGGCCAGTTGAGAATGGGCGCTGCCGGGCTGTCCTGCTCGCCCCACAGCAGCGCCGCCACCTGGGCGGCGGCCGTCTGGCCGATATTGGTGGCAAAGCTGGCCGCATCGATATCCATCACTGTGCGCTCCATGCTCAGGCCCTCCGCCTCAGATACCAGGATGGTTCGTTCAGCGATCCATGACGAAGGAGGCCATCGGTCGGATAGCTCGCGCCGTCTCGCCGCTCGTGCCGAGGCCGTGGCAAACGATCCTCATAAGCATCGCTATCGCTCACCGGATCAAACTGGCGGACCCGTGCCTGATATCCCTGCAGATGCGCGATCTGCAGCTCGGCAGCATGTAGGTTTTCGCGCAGCATGTCGTTGTTGGCCTGCAGATCTTTGGCGGACTTTTCGACATCGACCAGCTTGATGTTGAGGTTGGTGATCTCATTGGACTGCGATGTCGCTCGCTCGCGAAGTCTGATCATCTCTGCCCGGGCTTCGACCACCGGCCCTTGGAACGAGGCGGGCAGTTCCTTGAGCACATCACCCAGCCGCTCGAGCAAATCCTTTTGCTCACTCATTTGCCTATCCCTTCATGGTTTGAAATTGAGCACATCATTGGCGTCCTTGCCCCATTCCGGGGGCATGGCGATTTCTTCCACCGGCTTGCCGAACTGCCGGAAATGCACGATGGCCCGCTCGAACAGCTCCACGGCCTGGGGCTTGTCCCAGTCATTGTCGCGGGCGATCAGGTAGCCGCGCACGCAAGCGAGGTCGGGCACGCCCAGATAGCCCGAGAGCGACCCGGCCGCGTGCACGCGCAGGCTCGGATCGGCCTGGCCGAAGGTCATGGCGTCCTCGATCCCCTCGGTCACCAGCAAGTAGTCCTGGACGCCGGCTTCCGCAGCCTCCTCGCAATTGAGCCCCGATGGCCCGCGCGTCACACGGATCACCAGCCCCTGCGTGTCGGGAAACATCAGCTTGGCCGATCGACCGACCTTGCGCCCATCAGGCTTTTCCTCGAACCAGCCGCGGCGCAGCGTCTGCAGCTTGGTTTTGCCGTCCGGCTCGAGGAATGTGTAATGCACCGCGCCCAGGCGCCCGTGAGCGTCCAGCATGGCCGAGAGCATGGCCGGGAACGCCTGGGCCCGCCGCCCGCCTTCCCGGATGGGCCAGAAGTCGCAATCCGCCCGATAGCGAAAACTCGGGCAGCGATTGGGTAAGGCCGCCACGTCGATGCCACGGCCATTGAGATAGATCTCGGCCGGCGTGCCGATAACGGTCTCGCTCGCGGCAAAGAAAGCCTTGCGCGCCCGCTCGCGCGCGGCCTTGCTGTCGGCCTCGGCCTGCGCCTCCATGGCCGCGCGCTTCTCCTGGCCTTTGGCGATGAGCTCCTGCCGGGCGCGCGGATCCATCTCGCGGATCCCGTAGCGCTGCTCGACCCATTCGACCGCCCGCATGCGGCTGTCGGCATTGACCGTGCCGACCAGGCCTAGCGCCACCAGGTCGATCGCGTCGCCCTGTTGGTTGCCGGCAAAATCCTTGAACGCACCCCCGGGCCAGACCTTCATCTGCCCCATATCGGCATTGTTCCGCCACTTGTTGGCCACCTGCCAGCTGCCATTGCGGTTGCGTCGGGTCTGCTTGGCCCCATGCCCGAACAGCTCGGGGACAATGTCCCCAAGGTTCAGGATCACCAGATCCTTGGCACGGGCAAAGCGGGTCATTCCGCCCCCCGCCATGGCTGGGAGAGTGCGGCGGCGATGGCACCCCGCGCTTCCGGGTCAAGGAAATATCCATTGCCCCAAACTGTCTGGATGGCGTTGCCGATATTGGCGCGCTTGAGCTTGGCCCTGACCTTGCAGACATAGACGTCGACGATCTTCTCTTCGGCCTCATAGTCATAGCCAGCCTCGGAGAGCACGTTCATCGCATTCTCCTTGGTCATCAGCCGGGAATTGATGAGGTGCAGCAGGATCCGCGCCTCATGGATCGTCATCCGAAACGCGCGCTGCGCCTCGGCGATCTGCTCGGTCGTCATCAACAGGCCGAGTTCGCCGCGCAGCCACAGGATTTCCTCCTGCAGCTCCTCGATGCGTTGCCGATCGCTCTTGGGCGCGCCTGCCTTCATCTGGTGTACGCCACCACGTCGAGCTGCCTCAGATGGGGCAACCGGCCCTGCACGATCTTGACCTTGTCGGCGCCGCCCTTCCAAGCAAAGCGCGGGTTGGTGGTCATGCCGTCGAGGCTCTCATGCAGATACCGCCCCAACTCATCCATCAGGCACATGACCTGCCCGGGCGCTGCTACGCCCGCCGCCGCGACAGCTGGCGCTGCAGGCGCCGGATCCGGAAATCGGCTCACCGGCGCCGCCGCCGGTGCCTCCGGCCGCATGATCGTGGCGCTTTCGAGCTTCATGCCGCGATGGACGAAGTCTACCCGCTCGCCCTCATCTTCCTCCTCGGCCGCTGCCATTGCCGCCAGTTCTGCCTCGTCCTCGGCGCGGTCCTGTTGGTCGGCGACATCGGCCACCGACGCCCCGGACACCTCGGTCCAGTCCACGTCCACCGCGTCCTCATCGGGGGGCAGGCCTTCGGCTGCACGCACTGCATCGAAATCTGCCTCCTCGCCCTCGACCGGCTCGAAGGCGTGCGCCGGCGGCGCGGGGAGCTGCGGCAGGGTTTCGAGAACCTCGCCACCCCGGTCGGCGCCCTGGTGCCACCGGATATCATCCGGGTCGGCAATTGCCTGGCTGGGCGGCACGACGCCACGCAGCACATAGGTCAGGAATTCCCGGGGCGGCACATTGATGGCCTCGGCAATATAGATCATCGTCTTGCCGAACAGCTTTCGTGCCTTGTCGCGCTTCTCCGGCGTCCAGGCGCCTTTGAGGGTAGCGGGGTCCGGGGTGCCCGTGGGCCGCTTGTTGCTGCTCAACCGGCACTGGACCAGGATGGTCGCGGCCTTGCTGGCCGTCACCCCGAGCAGCGGTGCCATGTCGGCCGCCGTGAGCCCGCGGGCATGCAGAGCCCGAACAGCGTCCCGCATGCTCGGATAGCCTACACCTTCGACGGTGACAGGATTGCTGTTCGCCATCACTGCTTCTCCTGCTCGCTGAGTGCCACCCGGCTTTCCACCTGGTGCGGCAGCTCGGCCTGCACCCGGGCGATGAACTGGCGGCGCCGATCGTCCGGCAGCATAGCCAATTGCCCGGCCAGCACGTTGAGAATGCCGCCTAGGGCTGCGGTAAAGCTGGGCTGGCCGCCTTCTTCCCTGAGGTCGATCGACACGCCATCCACGGCGCGCCGCGTCGCCCGCTCGAACGCGGCCACCTGGCCCTTCTCGCTGTGCCGGCACTCATAGGCGCGCATGGCCTTCTGTTCGGGGGAAAGGATCAGGGACTTGATCATTTCGCCCTCCCTGCGGCCCGGCGGACGCGCCAGCGCTTATGCGCACGCGTTCCGGGGTGCCGGCTGTGGCGGGGCCAGGTGCCAACGGGCAAAAGCGGCGGCATGGATGAGAGCGCGGCCAAGGCCATGCCGATCATCTGGCTATAGGCGTTGGCGTCCGGTTTATAGCCGAGCATCATGGGGTCTAGCCTCCTTCGAAAAAGCGCTCGAGCCGGCTGAGCTCGGCGTCATAGTGCGGGTCGTCGCGCCGGTCCTCGACCGCGCGCAGGGCTTTGGAAATCGCCTGCTTGCTGCATCCATAGGCCCGGGCTGCCAGGGCGCCCGGAACGTTGCAGCAGGTCACCAGGAGATATTGCGCCGTGGTGGCGTGGCGCTCGGGCGGAATGGCCGAGGCGGCCACCATGGCCCGCACCGCCGTGAGCATGCCGACGCTGGCCCGCTCCATCACCGCGCTCATTTCTGGTTCTCTGTGGAAGAGGTGGCGGAGCCAGCGCCAGGCTCGCTGCCACCAGCGCGGCCTGGCACCGTAAAAGGGAAGGCCTCGGCCTCCCGCTTGCGCTCCCCCTCGAGCGTGCGCAGCGCCATCTGCAGGGCCTTGATGCGGCGGTGAAAGCCCAGGCCCGAGCGGCGCATGCGCTCATAGGTGCGCCGGCTCATCCCCGCCTTGTCCGCCAGGGCGTCGACGGTAAAGCCATTGGCCAGCCGCCGCGCCTCGATGGCGTCGATCTCGGCCCGCTTGCCCGGTTGATACGGCCCCCTTGCCCCCATCAGTCCCGCCCCGCCCCCGCAAAATTGCTCATCGCCTCGCGCCAGAATTCGAGCTCGCGCGCCATCGAACCGGGCAGCATTCCATGCGCGTCGCGCACCGCCAGCAGCGCGACCAGGCGCTGGTTGATGAAGGCCTCGCCCGCCGCAAAGCTGAGCCGGCGGCAGGTCGTGCGGATCTCGCCACCATGCTCGAGCACCAGGCCATCGCTCAGGCGCAGCAACATGGCCGCCCGCTCCTGGTCGCTGCCGGCAACCACAAGCTGGTCGACGATGGGGAGATTGACGCTCTCGGTCATGTCAGGCCGCCGGCGCATCCGTCATGGCGAGCACACGCTCGACCAGGGCAACGATCTTTGGATTGATCCCGCGCCAGAATTCGACACGGGCGGCATCGGCGGCGGCATCGGCGGCGGCATAGGCGGCGGCATAGGCGGCACGGGCGGCGGCACGGGCGGCGGCATCGGCGGCGGCATAGGCGGCGGCATAGGCGGCGGCATCGGCGGCGGCATAGGCGGCGGCCAGCAGAGCCTCGCGCGCGTGAGCCGCACTCGTCGCATCGGTGATTTCGGGCAGGGCCTCGAGCTGCTCGGGCCACCCGTTTATTCCGGCCGCACGCAGTGCTGCGGGCGCGAAAATGCGCGCGGCACTGTCCGCGAGCGCATAGGCGCGACGCACCTGAGCGTCACGCGAGACCACTGAACCCGTTATTTTGGGGATCAGTGGCAGCATGATTTCCGTGCGCAATTCGTCGGGCAGGGCGTCGTTCCAGGCGCGCATGAAAGCGCCCACGATCTGGCAGACGCAGTCGGGCCGGTCCGACCATTGTTCACCGGCGACATAGCTCACCGCCTCCATCACACACATGCCCTTGTCCGGGCCGGCATGGCCGCCCCGATCGAGCTTGGTGATTTCAGCGAGGCGGGCTGGGTTGAGGGCGATCTGGGTTTCGGCAGGCGTCATGGCAGGACTCCACAAGCGGGGGTTGAGGTGGCAGACTGAGGGGAAAGGGGGAGGGACTTATGAGATACCTGGGATGCGCAGTGGCGGCGCTGCTGTTGGCGGGCTGCACCTCGACGGGCACCGCGCCCAATGTGGCGCTGGCCCCACAAGGGCCGCCACCGGTCATGAACCCAGCCACACCGGGCCCAAGTGCCAATGCGGCCTATCAGTGGTGCCTGGACGACGCCTCGCGCAAGGCATCCTCGGCTACCATTGCAGGCCGAGCCTACATCCGCGGCTATATCAAAGGATGTATGACGGACTTGGGCGCTGACCCGGCGTACACGCTGGTTTTGCTGCAGTACTGAAATCACCGCAGCCCCGCATCGCGCATGTGCCGTTCGGCCTCGCGGCGCACGCCTTTCATGGCGCGCTCCATCTCAAGCGTCCGGTCGAGCTTGGATTGCAGGTGCTGCTGCGGCTTGGGGGCGCCCCGGCGGATAGCCTTGCGGTCACCGGCGTCACGCTGCGCCAGCCACGCCTCATGGGCCTTGAGGCCCTTGAACATGGTCGTTTCGCTGATCCCGGCGCGGCGCAGCAATTCGGCCCGGCTCAGGTCCAGTTCAATGCGCTCGGCTTCGTACTCTGCCCAGCTCTTGGGCTTGATGACACTCATGGGGAAGCACCGCTCCGCAAATCACTTCGGTTGCTTCATATGAAAAATTATGATTTGGGTAATCGTGTCAATAGGACGTGGCGCGGCGTGTTTGTATGGAGTAGCGCAGCCTATGCTCCGGGTCGTGAGCACCACCGAACCGACATCCCTGCGCAGACGGCAGCTCGCCTGGCTTCAGGCGATGCTCGATTTTCGCATGTGGAATGTCACCCGCATGGCACGCGAAGCCGGGGTCAGCCAGTCCACTCTGGCCAAATTTCTCAATGATCCCGAGAACATCGCCCAGCTCTCCACCAATACTGTGGAAAAGCTGGCGACCGCCGGCGGCATCCGTCCTTACGAGACCACCCCGACCATGCACCCGCGCGGCCTTTCCGACCGGGAAGCTGAGCGCTTCGAAGGGTTTAACGACAACCCGGCCTTCTCCAAATTGATCGGGGCGCTTGCCGCTGGAAACTCCGTGGTTCCTTGGGTTTTGAACACAAGGGCGCTTGAAGTCTTCGGCTATCTCCCGGGCGACGTGCTCATGGTGGATCTCAATGCCACCCCGCGCGATGGGGACGTGGTCTGCGCCCAGCTCTATGACCGGAATGGGGAAGCCGAGACGGTTTTTCGCATCCTTGAACACCCCTTCCTGGTAGCCGCCACGCTCGACCGGGCGACCATCAAGCCACTCCTGGTCAACAACGACACCGTGGTGGTCCGCGGCGTCGTCACCAGCTCGCACCGCCCCAGGCTGACGCAGCTGGCCTCGTAGCTCTTTAGCTACCCCTTTTCCCCCTGATTTTTCGCAAACCTGCCATCACAAATTATGGCCTCGGTGTTTCACGTGACACGGATTTCATATGAAATCTGTTGACAACTATGAAGCACTTCATAATTCTTACCGTGACTTCATAGCAAATCACGGAGAGATCGCATGGATGGGGTGGCCCATCGGCTCCTGGAGCCGGACAACCTGATCAAGTTCAACCTGGACGGCTCGATGACCTGCAGCGCAGGCCAGGTCGCCCACCTGCTCGGTCTTTCCGAGCGCATGTTCAACCGGCAGCGCGCCGAACTCAAGGCGGCCGGCTTCCCCGACAAGCTGCCGGGGGTCAACAAATGGTCCCGCCCGGCCGTGGTGGCCTGGATCAGCTCCAATGGCCAGACCACCGTCGCCACCCCGCGCGGCGCCGGCATCGGCGATCCCGACGTGGAAGCCATCGCTGCCGACCTCGAGGCCGACTATGGCAGGAGCGCGGCATGAGCACCCACCACCACTTTGATCTGTCATCGATGCGGAGTGCAGACACCGCGCAACGTGCCGCTCTGGCAGCCAAACTGCGAGCCGACGCAAATTCCGCCGAAGAGTTGGCAGCCGCCGAGTTTCTCATCTCGATGCAGGAAGCCACGTCAAAAATCACACTGGCCTTTACCCAGGCGATCAACGCCGGCGCCGACATTCAGTCCATTGCCGATAACCTCGGCAATGGTGTCGCGGCAATCAAGGCCGGTGCCGTGCGCAATTTGGCGCGCTTAGGCGGGCGAGAGAGCGTCGAGCAATATCTCGCCTCCGAAGCAGCCACGCTGCACGACATCTTCACCGATCGGTTTTCGGGCACTATCGCCCGCCATTCTCCCATGCCTGGGGGACACGCCTGATGTTCTCCGCCGCCCAATCCCCCATTGTTGCCGCCCCGCGTAAGACCCTCACCGCCAGCCAGCTTGACGTGCTGCGCGAGATCGACCGGCTCGGCCGTGCCTACAAGGCGCGCAATGGCTGGATGCTGGGCGGCAGGTTCCGCAAGGCCGCGACCTGCGCGGCCTTGGTCCGCCTGGGCCTGGCGCGCGAGGAATTCCGCAATGGCAAGCACCTCCTGGTGCTGACCTATGCCGGCCGCGCCGCCGTGGCCCCGGCCGCGCCACCCCTGCGGGACGACTGACCCTTTCGCGCGCCTCCTCCTGTCGTTGCGCAAGCACGACCAGCGAGAGGGGCGCGCGATCCGGTGGTGCCGCTTGCCCCGGCGGCACCACCGAAACCCACCCCACCGGCTCACGCTCTGGCGCCGTCCCTCGCGCCGCTGCACCTCCACCGGTGGCACCCTGATCCGGCGGAATGGCCCTGCCCATTGTTCGCCTGCGTATCCGCCGGATCGACCTTTCCAGCGCAGGAGCACCCCGAGAGATGTTCATGGGCAAGATCACCGTTCAAATCCCCCTCGTCACCTGGCGCGATGGCCGGCCCCGCTTCTCCCCGGGCCCGCGCCTGCGCAAGGCCCCGTTCAATTTCAAGGGCGAGGATCTGCGCCATGGCCGCACCGGCCCCTGGTTCACCCTCGACCAGGCCATCGCCTGGAGCCAGGAGCGGCTAAAGCTCATCGCCAGCCTCGAGGGCGCCACGCCCAAAGAGGCGCGACAGATCCGCGACGGCGCCGTTGGCGACACCAATGGCCAGCTCTTCGAGCGCTTCTTTTCCTCGCCTCGCATGAAGGGCAAGGAGGAGCGCCAGGGCAAGAAGGTCCGCGCGCCCCTGGCCGACAACACCGTCAGGAACTATCGCGGCGGCGCCAACCTGGTCGAGCGGCTGGACAATGGCCGCATCTGGCATGCGCCGGCGCTCGCCACCACGCCCCGGGTCTGGGCCGGGGTGTTTGACCGGATCGAGATCGAAAGCGGCCTTGCCAATGCCCGCAAGGCGCGCTCGGCCGTCTCGGCCATGTTCACCTGGGCGCGGGCCAATGGGCGCTTTAAGGCGCCGCACCCGATCGCAGCCATCGAGGAGCGCCTGCCCACGCTCGAGGCGCGCGTCCGCTTCGGCTCCGTCACCGAAATCGAGCACCTGGTGCGCGCGGCCGACATGCTCGGCCGCCCGGAGATCGGCGACGCCATCATGCTCGGCGTCTGGACCGGCCAGCGCCAGTCCGACCGGCTTGCCCTCATCGATGGGCAGGAAACCAGCGACGGCATCCTCTTCCGCCAGGACAAGAAGCGCGGCCAGCCGCTGCTGATCCCGCCCAGCCCGCAGCTGCGTGCCCGTCTGCTCGCCATCCGCATCCGCCGCAAGGACTGGCCGGTCGACTTCCGCGAAATCATCATCGACGAGCGCGCCAGGGCGCCCTTCAAGCGCGACTGGTACAACCACACCTTTGCCCGCGTCCGCGCCTTCGCCGCTACCGGCAAGGGCAAGCACGAGCTCACCGGCCGCCCGGTCGAGATCACGCCCATGCCCTCCCTAGCCGATCTGCGCGACCAGGACCTGCGCGACACCGCCGTCACCTGGCTGGCCCTTGCCGGCTGCACCGTGCCCCAGATCGCCAGCATCACCGGGCACTCCCTGGGCACGATCGACACCGTCCTCAAACACTATCTGGGCATGCACCCCGAGCTGGCCCGCTCGGCCATTGCCGGGCTGGTCGCCTGGTTCGAAAGCCAGGAGACAGGCAAATGAGCGCCCCGGAACTGGAAGGCACCACGATCGACGTTTTCATGACCAGCGAGGAAGAGCGCATCCTCTTGAAGATGGTGCGCGCGCTCCCGCAAAGCGACGCCAGGAGCGCCCTGAAAATCGTGCTGACCCTGGCCGCCAGCAGCATTCTCGCAAGCGAAGCCGCAACAGAGCCTTGCCTCAAAATCATAGAGGGCATGGTGCGGAAGGGGCGGCCATGACCGCCGCCGTCCTCTCCCTCACCGATCGGCTGCCGCCCGAGGCGCCGGTGCGGCGCGACCTGACGCTGCAGTTCGTGGCCTATGTCCATCTCCTCAGCGAGCTGGCGATCAACCTGCCGCCGCCCTCCCCCTCCGAGCTCATCGATGCGCTCGTCCACGAAACCGACCCCGCCCGCCGGCAACAGCTTGCCGACGCCATCGCCAGGAGCGCACCATGACCAAGCCGATTGCGCCAGCCACGCGCGACCTGATCGAGATCGCCATCGAGAAGATCGAGGACCAGATTGCCGCGCTCGATCGGGAGCACCCGGTCGACGGCCGCAGCGGCAACGACGCCTGGGACGCCTACCGCAAGGCCACTGCCGCCATGGGCTCGCGGATCCGCCACCTCATCCCCGGCTTCGTGCTTGATCCCAAATGGGACGCGGCCGTGGCGCGCTATTGTGGCATCCGGTCCACCAGCACCAGCGGCGTTCTTGGCGCTTTGCACAACTGGTGCACAGCCGCCCGCAAGAGGCTGGAAGCATGACCCGCCGCCCCGACGACGCCGATCGGCGCATGTTCCGTCACGGCCTGTTCTGGGGCGCCGCCTTGTTCGGCGCCGCCTGCTGGCTGCTCTATCCCGTCATCACCCAGCAATGGCACCTGCTATGACCCCGCCCATTCCGCACTGGTCCACCAGCAAGCGCGCCGGCGTCCTGCCGCCCCGCCTCGATGCGCTCCTAGAGGCGGCCGCCGCGGCCGGAGAAGACAACCGCGCCCTCAACTATACCGGCGCCCCCGATCGCCAGCTCTGCGGCTTTGCCGACCCGTCCGCGCGCACGCTGCGGATCCACAGCGTTGGCACCGCCCACGCCGCCGCCCGCCGCGGCCTGGTCCAGTTCGTTGGCTCGATCGACCAGGGCAATCTGCAACTGCACATAACCGGCCTCGGCCTTAACGCCCTGGCGAAAATCAGGAGGAAGTCATGACTGACAGGTCACTTCTTCTTGCAGGCGCCTATCTCTGGCCCGAACGCGTCCCACGCATCTTCCTGTCCGTAAAACGTGTCGAAGGGGCTCATTTCCGAAGGCCAGAGCCAATGGTCTTTTGGCACAAACTCCGCAGCCGTTTGCGCATTCAGGGCACGAATATAGTCAGCACGCACGACAGCCCTTGCCGCGTCTATTGCCCTTGTGGAGCAGCAGCCTGTTTCACACCAGTCCCACCGCCTGGTGAATTCCTCTTGCGATTTTGCCAGCGTCACGCAGGCTGGCAAGTGCGGCTGGCGCTCTGGCTGGCAAATGCCCGGCGTGTCCATCTCCACCCAGTCGAGCATCTCCAGCGCTGCTGTCGGAGACGCCATCAGCATCATGGCGCTGATCACCCAAAATCTCATCTGTTGACACCTTCCCCAAACGCGCGCAGTCTTTCATCGCTTCGCAGAGATGTGAAGTCCGGAATGGAAGCCGGTTGCAGAGGCGCCCGACGCGCCACGCTCTCGTGAGCGCGTTTTTCTATGGTCGGGCGTAGTGGGAGCGCGCAAGCGCTGCCGGTCCTCTGCCGGTCTTCCAACCCGCTACGCCTGGCCGCCCTTTTGGAAGGGGGCGGTCGGTCTCAGTTCAGAGGATCGACCCATGACCAAAGACCCATTCGACATACTCGACGACGCCATTGCCCACGCCAATGACGTGACCCGTCTCATGTCCTACCTGCAGGACGTATCCTCAATGGAGGATCGCTGGGCTAACCGCGAGGGCGAAATGCGCCTCGTACAGGACCTCACCCGCCAGCTGCACCGCGCCCGCCGCGCCTTCGACTTCGCCTTCAAGCTGAAAGCCGCCAATGACCGGAGGGCGTCATGACCCACGGCGTTAAGTACTTTGTCTGGCGCGACGGCAGACCCCGCTGGTCTCCGGGCGCCAACACGCGTGCGAAGGGGTTCAAAGGGCAGGACCTGAAAGACGCCGACGGGGACTGGCTCACCATGCCGGAGGCCTTGAAGGCCGCTCACGATCTGAACCTGGCTGCCGGCATCATTTCAGAATTGCCGACCTTGATCGACACGCCCCATGTGTCCAGCGCCGCCGCACGCCGCAAGGGCTACGTCTACTTTGTGTTGGTCGCCGAGAGGGTGAAGATCGGCTTCACAAGCAACCCCCAGAACCGACTGGGCAACCTGCAGGTGGGGCTATACGAGACAATCGACCTTTACGTGGCTGTGCCTGGCACCCAATGGGACGAGCACCAGGTGCACGACACGTTGGCCAGACACCGCCTGAAGGGCGAGTGGTTCGAAGCATGCCAGCCGGTCATGAACCTCCTTCTGCGGTCGGTCAAAGCCCGCCGAATTGTGCTGGGCAAGACCGCTATTCACATCGATTTCAAACGGTGAACATTCGCAGAACCAGACGCCCTCGTCGCTTGTGCGACCATGCGACGGGGGTGAAACGAGAACGATTTTGTACGATGGACCCGTCGCACGCCGTCGCACGTCGCATCGCACAGTGCCATTTTGTTCCGGCATTCCGGGCTTGCAAACCACTGCCCCGCTTGCTATCTCGCGCTACGATGGGGCTGTAGCTCAGTTGGGAGAGCGCGTCGTTCGCAATGATCGGCTCCCCTTTT
>CBFGPB010000002.1:0-35533 GCA_965650545.1 uncultured Devosia sp.
GCGGTCGAGACCAATCCGCTGGTGGCTTCCGTCACGGCGGGCCAGCCCATGGCCGTCACGGAACGAACGCTGCAGCGGCATTTCCTCAGGACGACCGGACTGACGCTCAAGACCTTCAGCCAGATCGCCCGGGCACGCCAGGCCATGACCATGCTCGGACAAGGCTTGGCTGCCACCGAGGTCGCCTTCACGCTGGGCTATGCCGACCAGTCGCATCTCATCCGGTCCCTCCGCACCTTCATGGGCGCGACGCCCGGACAGATTGCCCGGGCGCCCGCAGAGAATGATGGACCAGTTCAGGCCACGCTGGAAAAGAAGGCCGACAATTCCGCGGCATAGGCGTCCGGCGCGTCCAGCGCACCAAAGTGCCCACCCTTCTCCATTTCCGTCCAGCGTACGATATTGCTGAACGAGCGTTCGGCGAACTTGCGCACCGAGCGGAAATCATCGGGGAAGGACGCGACGCCCGTCGCCACATTGGTCGGGATTTCCCGGTAGCCGCCGCCGGTCTGGGCGCCTTCATAGTAGAAATTGCCCTGGCCGCTGCCCGAAGCCGTGAACCAGTAGATCGAGGTGTTGACCAGGAAGACTTCGCGGTCGGCGCTATCGACGGCCTCCCCTTCGAACCCGAAAGCCAGCTCGGCGTTCCATGCCAGCTGCGCAACCGGAGAGTCGACGAGGCCATAGGCCAGCGTGCCCGGGCGCTTGGACTGGATTTCGGCATAGCCATTGTATTTCTGGAATTTTTCGAGATTGGCAAAGCCGCCCAGTTCAAACGGACTCAACGCATCCATTTCGCCGGGCGCCCCCGAGGGAAAGGCAAAGACCTGCTGCAGATGCACGCCGATCAGTCCCTTGGGGTTGAGAATGGCCAGCTCCCGCGTCACCAGCGCCCCGGCATCGCCGCCTGCGGCACCGTAACGATCGTAGCCCAGGCGGGTCATCAGCGTATCCCAGGCCTTGGCGGTGCGGATCGCATCCCAGCCCGGACCGGAAAGCGGCGTCGAAAAGCCGTAGCCCGGCAGGCTCGGGATCACCAGGTGAAAAGCCTTGGCCGGATCGAGCCCATGGGCACGCGGGTCGGTCAGCGGCCCGATGACCTTGAGATATTCGACAAAGCTCGACGGCCAGCCATGGGTGAGGACCAGCGGAACGGCATTCGGCTCGGGCGAGCGGACGTGGAGGAAGTGAATGGTCTGGCCGTCAATCTCGGTCAGGAACTGCGGATAGGCGTTGAGGCGCTGCTCCCAGGCGCGCCAATCGAAGCTGTCGCGCCACTGGGCCACAAGCTCGCGGATCAGGCCCGGCTTCTGCCCATGGGTGAAGTCATTGCTGACGGCCTCGGGAAAGCGGGCCTGGCTCAGGCGCTGCTTGAGGTCGGCGATCGAAGCGTCCGAAATGGCGATGGTGAAGGGGGTGATGCTCATCTGTCAGTCCTCTGCATGTCGTGGCACAAGCGCCATGCATCGGTTCTAGAAAGAGCCGTCCCGGGAAGATTGAAGATTTCCGACAATCAAAAAGCGCCGGACCGGTTTCCCGGTTCGGCGCTTGAATGAACCAAGCTTGAGCGGTGCTGCCGGAGGTCAGAACCTGTAGCCAACGCCGGCCCGCAGCGCATGCGAGGAAACGGCAATATTGGGATAGGCCACGTCAAACCAGGCATCAGCCGTTCCGAGGTCCGTGTAGCGATATTCGGCGCGGCCGAACCACTGGTCGCTGAAAGCCACTTCCGCGCCGACGCCGGCCGTCCAGCCCCAGCGGGCATAGGAATTGGGGTATTCCACATTGGTGGGGCTGACCGTCGAGCCACCGACATGGGCTATGGCGAGACCCGCAGTGCCATAGACGTGGAAAGCATCGACCGCAAAGCCGAGGCGCGCACGCAGCGATCCCTGGGCATTGAGGTAGCCATTGCAGGTCCAGGCCGGATTGGCGCAGGGCATGGACTGCCGGAAGCCGGACCATTCGGCATCCGCCTCCAGGCCGTAGACCCAGTTATCCTGCTGATAATTGACGCCAGCAAAGACGCCGCCCAAGAGACCGAATCCCTCCAGCACTCCGCTGCCCGGAACCTCGATCCGCGTGCGCTGGCTGCCCATGGTGAGGCCCAGATACTGGCCTGACCAGCCAGAGGATGAGTAGCCATAGTCGAATTGCGGCTCGGGCGGCATTGTGTGGAAGTAGTCTGCGGCGACTACCGGCGACACCAGAAAAAACAGTGCGGCACTCGAAAGATAGCTGCGCATGAAGACCTCCAGTTCTGATCCGAACTGTCGGCGATTATGCTTAATGCGCGGTTAAGTGGCCGATGCCTCGACGTCTTCGTTGGCCAGCATGCGGGCAACGAAGTCGCGCACTTCCTCCACGGCCATGCCGAGGTCGTCGATGCGCTCGGGTGTGAGCGGCCGGCCGGCCCGCAAGTCCTTTTCGAGGGCCGCTGCGAGATCGGCAATGCCCCATGCGCCGACCCCTGCCGAAGCCCCCTTGATGGAGTGAAGGTTGATGGCCAGGTCGTCGAAACTGGACGCGAGCTTCAGACGGCCGAAATAGGTAGCGATCGTCGTGTCGAAGAGCCGCAGGATTTCCAGTTCGAGGTTTTCATCCCCCAAGCACTGCTTGGCCAGGTGCACCAGGTCCACCGGCCGCATCGGCCGTTTGACGGAACTGGGTAGCGCGTCTTGGACAAAAGCTCTCTGCGCCATTCTGGCTTACTCCTGGTACACAAGGGGAAACGGCGCCCCCTCTGTGCACAAGCTTAGGCTTGCGGGCGTGAACAGGGGATTAAGCCACATCTTTGCCTTTGTTTGCCCGTCCATTCCTTAACGTTTCCCACCCGAAAATTAACCTTTGGGTAAGAAACCGTTCGGTTTGCATAAAATTGAATGTATGAATGAGCTTTGAACCAGCGCGCGGCGGCGAGGGTTGGGGGGACGATGCGGGGCATTTGCATCGAATTGTTCCGGTTTGGCGACCGGCCCGGAAAGGGCCAATATGCCATGACTGCTCGTAATGTTCGCCGTGTAGCTGCAGTGCCGACGCGAGAGTAGTAAAGAGTATGGCCAAAAATCCGACGCCCCAGAACGATCCGGCCGCATTGGCCTTTTCGGCTGTCGAGGACGCCCTCAAGGATTCCGTATTCAATCTGGACCCGCCGGCTCAGGCTCCCCAGGAAAAGAAGCAGGACAAGAAGCCCGACCCCGCGCGCTCGGAACGCCTCCGTGCTGCCGACCGGATTGCGCAGCAGGCTACGGCCGTGGCCAATGATGACCGCGTTTCGACCTCCAAGCTTCTCTACAGCCTCCAGGGCCGCTCCTCGACGACGCCGACCTGGCTGGCCCTGCTGCTCTCGATCACCTGGATCGCCGCCGTCAGCACCGTGGCCTGGATGCGCTATGGCGCTCAGATCGCCGATTTCGGTGCCTTCCTCGGCTCGATCGAATTCGTGGCCATCCTGGCCATCATGCTTCTGCCGGTACTCGGCTTCTTTGCCGTAGCCACCCTGTTCCGCCGCGCCGCCGACCTGCGCAATGCGGCCTCCTCCATCACCCAGGCCGCGATCCGCCTGGCGGAGCCGGAAGTCACCGCCGCCGACAAGGTTGCCTCAGTGGGCCAGGCCGTGCGCCGCGAGGTCAACGCACTGGGCGATGGTCTCGAACGGGCCCTCTCCCGGGCCGGCGAACTCGAAGTGATGATCCACAACGAGGTCACCGCGCTTGAACGCACCTATTCGGACAATGAATCGCGCATGCGCGCGCTCATCGCCGAACTCGCCAGCCAGCGCGAAAGCGTGCTGACCAATACCGAACGCGTCCGTGAAGCCATCACCGAAAGCCATACCGGTCTCGTTTTCGACCTCGACATGATCAGCCAGCGCATTGCCGGCACGATCGTGGAGAGCGGCGGCAACCTCACCCGCGCGCTCGAGACTGCGGGCAATACCTTGACCACCGGCTTTTCCGAACGTGCGGACAGCTTTGTGAACCTGGTCGACAACCGGACCAGCGATTTCCTCAGCGCCCTCGACGATAGCGCCGGCCGTCTGGCCCTGGGCTTTGAAGACCATGCGGCGACCACCGCCAAGAACTTCGAGAACCGTACGCTCGAAATCACCTCGGCCATCGACTCCCGCATGGCCGACCTGACCCATGCCCTCGACAGCCGCGCCGCGACGATCAGCGGTGCGCTTGAAACCCAGACCCTGTCGCTATCCTCGGCCATCGAGGAGCGCACCTCGGCGCTGGCGAACCTGCTGAGCGAAGGCGGCACCAGTCTGGTCGACCTGCTGCGCGACCGCGGGCTTGAAGTCAGCCAGGCGCTCGAAGCCATCGGCGCTCGCGTCTCGGGAGACATTTCGAGCCGCTCGACCGAAGCCGAACTGCTGCTCGCCACTCTCACGCGCCAACTCGACGAATCGGTTTCGATCCAGCTCAACGCCCTCGACAGCCGCCTGCAGTCGGCCATTATCGAGATCAACGGCGCCCTGGACGACACCTCCGAGCGCGCGCGCCTGACCCTTTCGACCGCCGGGCAGGATTCGCTGAACTTCTTCGACCAGCGCCTGACCGAGATCACCGGCCTGCTCGATGAGAAGCTCCATGCCCTCGACAATGTCATCGGCGACAAGGGCGAGGAACTGGTGCAGCGCCTCGACAAGCAGGGCGTCAGCTTTGCCGCCCGCGCCAACGTTCTGGAAATGGCCCTCAACGAAGAATCGGGCCGCTTCAACGATATCGTGGCCGAGCGCACCCGCGAGATGAGCGACGTGATCGGCGCCAAGACCAAGGCCATCACCGAGACGTTGACCAACCGTACGCAGGAAATTTCCGACAGCCTCGACGGTCACGCCGAAATCCTGACCGAAGCCCTCGACAGCCGCACCAGCAAGCTGGACGAAGTCCTGTCGAGCCGCGCCATCGAGGTCAGTGACGCCATTTCCGCGCGCACCAGCGAACTCGATGCCGTCCTCACTGGCCGCGCCGCCGAGGTCAGCGAGAGCATCGCTGCCCGCACCGGCGAACTGGAGCAGACCCTGACCAGCCGTGGCGCGCAGCTCGGCGAGGCCATTCGCCTGCGCTCCCAGGAACTGGGCGACACGCTGTCCACCGGTACGCAGACTTTCGACCAGGCCATCGCCGGCCGCACGCAGCGCATGGCCGACACCCTGTCGGGCCAGACCCAGCGCTTCGAAGAGACCCTCAACCGGACAACCCAGGTTCTGGGCGAAACGATATCCGAGCGCACCAATGCGCTCTCGCTCGAACTGGAAACCCGCACCGGCGACTTTGCCAACCAGCTCGACGAGCGCACCGGCACCCTGGTCAGCAAGCTCGATGAACGGACCGGCGTCCTTGCCACCACGCTCGATGCACACACGGGCGCACTCGTCGGCAAGCTCGACGAGCGGACCCAGGAAATGGCCTCGGCGATCAACCTGCGCAACCAGCAGTTGTCCGACGCGCTCGCCGCCCGCACCCAGGCGCTTTCCGACACGCTCGCGACCCACACCGCCTCGATGGGCGAAACCATCGGCCTGCACACGAGCGAACTCGCCGACACGCTCGACCAGCACAGCGCCAAGGCACGCGAAAGCATCGAAGGCTCGCTGCGCCAGGTCACCACGACCATGGAAACCCGCCTCGACGACATGTCGATCCGGGTCGCAGGCAAGGTCGGCGAAGTCAACGAGACGCTCGGAGCGGGCCTCGACAGCGCCATTGCCCGCATTTCCGATGCCGAGGCCGGCGTTGCCGCCCGCATCGAAAGTGCCAGCGCCACCGTGGGCGAAAGCGCCCGCCAGGCCGCCGAACTCATCGAGACCGGCGTCAATTCGGCCCGCAAGGCCATTGCCGACATGGTCGACCAGCGCCTGGGCACCCTGCCCGAGGCCATCACGGCCCGCGCCGACATCACGGCGGAACGCCTCGCCGCCCTCAACGCCTCGATCAGCACCTCGATCACCCAGTCCATGGCCGATCTCGAAGCCGGCGCCGACCGGATCGAGGAAACCATCGCCACCCGCATCTCTGCGGCCACCACCGCCATCTCGTCCGATGTCGAGAACACGGCGAACCGCATGGACAGCGCGGTGCGCAGCGCGCTCGAACAGATCCGCCTGGCCGCCACCAATATCGACCAGCTCGTTTCTGTCCGTGCCGTCAACGCCGCCGATGCCATCGAGACCCGCCTCGAAACCATCAACCGCTCGGTCGAACAGCATACGAGCCAGTTCGCCGAACTGGTCACCAGCAAGTCGGCGGAACTGCAGACGGCCCTGGCCAGCCATGGCAACCTTTTGCGCGACGCCCTGGGCGAAAATGCCCGCGAGGCCGAAGCCATCATGTCGGTGTCGACCTCGCGCATTCTCAGCGACGTCACCAGCGCCCTCAACAAGCTCAACGATTCGAACCTGCTGCTGCAGCGTGTCCTCGACGCCTCGACCGCCAACCTGGCGAGCCTGGAAACCAGCGTCGCCCAGCAGACCGCGAACTATTCCAACACCATGCGCGAAGCCATGGGCCAGACCGAGCAGGCTGGTGTCATGGTCACCCAGCATGTCGGCGCCCTGCAGAACACCATCCGCACCATGGTCGAGCAGTTCGGCTCCATCCTCGGCCGCCTCGATGACGAAGCCGTCGGCCTCCGGCAGGCTGCCGAGTCGCTGGACGCCAGCAGCTCCACCGCGCTGGAAAACCTCGAAGACCGCCGCGGCGCCATGGACGCCCTGGCGCAGAGCTTCGCCGCCCGCGCCGACGACATCGATGGCCGCATGCGCCTGTTCGCACAGTCCATTGCCGACACGGTCAACGATACCGAACGCCGCCTGATCGGCGCCCGCCGCGCCATGGACGAGGCGCTCAACGCCACGACCCATACGGTCACCGACGCCCTGGCCCAGACCACCCAGACGGTCACTCAGGCACTCGAACAGAATGCCAACAGCGTCAACGACGCGCTCTATGCCACCAATGAGCGTTTCTCGACGGCCCTCAGCAGCAATGTCTCGCAGATGGACAATGCGGTGCAGCGCGCCGCCGAAGCTGCCGCGGCCGCCCTCAGTCAGACGTCCAGCCAGGTCCGCATGGCGCTGTCGGAACAGTCCCAACAGGTCAACGCCGCCCTCGAGGACAATGCCAGCCGCGTCAGCGACGTGCTGTCCTCCACCGCTGGCAGCGTCACCGATGTCCTCACCTCGACCGCAAGCTCGCTGGCCGACACCATTGCGGATTCGACCAGCTCGGTCCGCAATGCCATTGCCTCCAACACCGGCCAGCTGCGCCGTGCGCTGGACGAAACCACGGGCGAAGTCACCGGCAAGCTCGGTGAGTTCCACGAGACCGCCGACGCGGAAAGCCGTCGCGCCAACCAGGTTCTGCAGGAAGCCCAGCAGCGCATGGTGGTGGAGATGCAGCGCGCCATCGAAGAAGCCACCCAGCGCTTTGCCGAGACGGCTCGCGCCATGCGCGAAACCGCCCGCGAAGTGGGTGGCGAGCTCGAAGCTACGCGTGCCGAACTGGCCCGTGGTGTCAACGAACTGCCCGAGGAAACCCGCGCCAGCGCCGCTGCCATGCGTCGCGTCGTGGCCGAGCAGATCGAGGCCCTCAGCGAACTCAACGCCATTGTGCGGTCGCAGCCGGCCAGCCACGATCTCACCGATCGCCGGGCGCCCCAGCGCGCCTCGCGTCCTTCCGAGCCGCCGGCCTACCAGCCGCCGCGCCAGGAGGCCCGGCCTGAACCAGTGCGCGAGACCTGGCGCCCCGAGCCGCGCCAGACCCTTGTCGATCCGATCCGCCCTGCACCCGTGATCGAGCAGCCTGCCCCGACCCCTGCGCCCGCGCCGGCACCCGCCGCCGCTGCGCCGCGCCAGCCGGCAGAGGCCGAAGGTGGCGGCTGGCTGCGCGACGTGCTGCGTAATGCCTCGGCCAAGCAGGCCGGCGGCCCTGCCCCGCAGCCGCTCTCAGGCCTCAGCGAGGAAATCGCCCGCTCCATCGACGATGCGGCCCTCGGCGAAGCCTGGGCCCGCTACCAGTCTGGCGAGAGCAATGTCTTCACGCGCCGCATCTACACGCTGACCGGCCAGGGCACCTATGACGAAGTGCGCAAGCGCATCCAGCGCGACCCCGACTTCGCCCGCACCGCCCAGGCCTATATGAGCGAGTTCGAGCAGCTCCTGAAGCGCGCTGCCGCTGGTCCCAACCCGGCCGGCGAAACCCGCGAATACCTGCTCAGCGATCGCGGCAAGGTTTACACGACCCTCGCCCATGCGAGCGGCCGCCTGAACTGATCGGCCAGACGAGATTGAATGGGCCCCGGAGCGATCCGGGGCCTTTTTGCTGAATGGGCGATGACGCCGCTTCGGCAGGCTCGACTATTGTCCCCTGCCCTCCAGCATGCCCATGCGCTTGCTGGCACTGGTCCAACTCAGCTCCGTCGTCCGGGCGATCAAGGCTTCGACCACGGCCAGCACAGCCCCGTTCGCGTCCCAGGTGCGGCCGGTCTCGGTCCGGCAGGGCAGGACATTGCGGGCATGGCGGGAGACCGGACTCACCCATTCGTCGGTGATGAGCACGATATGCGCCTTCCGCCGCGCCAGTTCGGCAGCGGTGTCGAGCAGGGCATCGTCATAGCGGCGGACATCGAACAGCACTGCCATATCGCCCGGCCGCACATCAATCATCTGGTCGGCCCGCGTGGCAGAGCGTCCATCCAGGCGGCTGACACCAGGCCGGATCACCCGCAGATGCGCCTCGAAATAGCCCGCGAGGAAATCGGTGAACCGTCCGCCGGCGAGAAAACAGTGCCCCTTGCCCTCGGCCAGCTTGTGGCACACCGCTTCAAACTCCCAGTTCGGGATGAACTGGACCGTCTCGCTGGCGCGATGCGCAGCCTGTTCGAGATAGGATGCCAGGAAGCCGCCTTCGCTGGCGGCCGGCGCCAGAGCGGGGCGCTGCAACGGCGATTTGGAGCGCTCCTCGAGCTCCTCGCGAAGGGCGCGCTGGAAATCGGGATAGGACTTGAACCCCAACTGGGCGACGAAACGTACCACGGTTGCCGCGCTCACTCCGGCGCCCGAGGCGAAATCGGCCACCGGGGCCAACCCCAGTAGTGGATAATTCCCCAAGAGCCCCCGCGCCGTCTTGCGGCCCGCTGCGGTCAATTCCCCATGCAGATCATGGATCCGCGCCGCTACGGTTTTCCCCTCCACCCATGAACCTCACGTTTCAGTATTGACAGAATTTGAGATTGTGGAACTACTGTTACAGAAGTTAATCGCTCTGGCGAGAGGGAAATGAACGGCACGGAACAAGAGCCGGTCCTGGTCAGCAATGCCGAAGGTAGCTCGCCCTTCGTGCTCGTTTGCGACCATGCCTCGCGCCGCATCCCGAGCCAGTATGGCGATATGGGGCTGACCGAAGCGGAGCGCGCGAGCCATATTGCCTGGGACCCCGGCGCGCTCGATGTCAGCCTGGCTTTGAGCGCGCTGCTCGACGCACCTCTGGTGCACTCGACCGTGTCCCGCCTCGTCATCGACGCCAATCGGGATCTCAATGCCCGCGACCTGATCTGGACGCTCTCGGAGGCGACCCGCATTGCGGTCAATGAAGGCCTGCCGCCCCAAGAGCGGCAGTTCCGCATCGACGCCTATCACCGTCCATATCATGACGCGATCGACAGCCTGCTGACGGCGCGCGCCTCCGCGCGGCGCGAGACGATCCTCGTCTGCGTCCATTCGTTCACCCCGGTCTTTCTCGGTCAGGCACGGCCGTGGCCGATCGGCCTGATCCACGGGCGCGACACGCGGTTCACCGCCGACCTGCGCGATGCGCTCGCGGCGGCAGACCCGACGCTCAATATCGGCTGGAACGAGCCCTATGCGGCGCTGAACGGCGTCACGCTGACGCTCGAAAAGCATGGCGACGGCCGTGGGCTCGAGGCCACCATGATCGAAATCCGCAACGACGAAATACTCTCGACCGAGGGGGTTGGCCGCTGGGCCGATCTCCTGGCCCGGAGCCTTCTTGCCGCGCGAGGGGCGCGGCGTCAGGCCAAAACGGGATAGGCGGGAGCCACAGGTTCAGCACAACCAAGGGGACGGGACGATGGCTGAGACTAAGAAGGTTGGGAGTGTCGCCTATGCGACACGAGATAAATCGTATTTCGAAAAGCGCGGATTGCAGCGATATGCCGGCATCTGGTCGCTTTGGGCACTCGGCGTCGGCGCCGTGATCTCCGGCCATTTCTCGGGCTGGAATTTCGGTTTCGCCACCGGCGGCTGGGGCGGCATGCTGGTGGCCGCCGCCATCATCGCAGTCATGTATCTGGGCCTCGTGTCCTCCATTGCCGAGATGAGCCCGGCGCTGCCGCACACAGGCGCCGCCTATTCCTTCGCCCGCACCTCGATGGGGCCATGGGGCGGCTTCGTCACTGGCCTGTTCGAAAATGTGGAATATGTGATCACCCCGGCGGTGATCGTCACCTTCATCTCGGGCTATTTCGGCTCGATCACAGGCATGGACACCGCGCTCTACCCGATCCTCTGGATCGTGTTCTACGCAGTCTTCCTCGCGCTAAACATCTACGGCGTGGCGCTTTCCTACAAGGTGACGCTGGTCGTCACCCTGATTTCGCTGGCGGTGCTGGTCGTGTTCTGGATCTCGGCAATCCCGAACATGGATTTCGGCCGCTGGGCGCTCAATATCGGGTCCGACGGAGCCGAACTGCCCGAGGGCAATGGCCCGCTCTTCCCGTTCGGCTTCTCGGGCGTTCTGGCCACCCTGCCCTTCGCCGTCTGGCTGTTCCTGGCCATCGAACAGGTGCCGCTGGCCGCCGAGGAATCGGTCGACCCCAAGCGTGACCTGCCGCGCGGCATCCTGCTCGGCTTTGCTACGCTTGTGCTTTCGGCCTTCATGATCGTGCTGCTCAACCCGTCGGTCAACGGCATCGGCAGCTTTGCGCTGGGCTCCTCGCTCGAACCGCTGCTCGATGGCTTCCGCGCCATCTATGGCGATGCGGGCGCTGTGGTTCTCGGCCTCGTGGCCCTGACCGGTCTCGTGGCCTCGTTCCACACCATCCTCTATGCGCAGGGCCGCCAGGTCTATTCGCTGAGCCGGGCCGGCTACTTCCCGTCGGGACTGTCGGTTACCCATGACAGGTACAAGACCCCGCATGTGGCCATGATTGCCGGCGCTCTGCTGGGCCTCGCCGTCATGCTGATCATCTGGTTCGCCAATGGCGGCGGCGGCGCGGGGGAAACCCAGCTTGGCGACGATCTCATCGGCACCGTGCTGCTCAACATGGCCGTGTTCGGCGCCATGCTGAGCTACATCATGCAGGCCCTGAGCTTCATCCTGCTGCGTCGCAACCAGCCCAATATCGAGCGGCCGTTCCGTTCGCCGCTGGGCGTTCCGGGCGCCGTGATCACCATCATCATCGCGGCAGTCACGCTGTTCTACCAGCTCCAGGACCCGAACTTCACCCGCGGTGTCGTCTGGGTGATCGCCTGGTGCGCAGTGGGCATCATCTACTTCGCCCTGGTCGGCCGCAACAAGCTCATCCTCTCGCCGGAGGAAGAGTTCGCGCTCGAACATCGGGGCGACGCCGCCGTGGCAGCAGCAGTAGCGCCCAAGGCATGACACATCGGGGCGCCGCCACACGCGGTGCCCTCCCCCGTCCCGGCGATGCCGGGGCGGGCTGAACAAAGACAATGAGGGACCTATCGTGAGCTATTCGCTCGACACACTGCGCGCCGATGTTGCGGCGGGACGCATCGATACCGTGCTGGTTGCCTTTCCAGACATGCAGGGACGCCTCATCGGCAAGCGCTTCCTGGCGCAGTTCTTCCTCGATGGCGCCATGGACGAAACCCACGGCTGCAACTACCTGCTCGCCGACGACATCGACATGGAGCCGGTGCCCGGCTACGAAGCCGCCAACTGGGGCAAGGGCTATGGCGATTTCGTCATGAAGCCCGATCTCTCCACGCTGATGAAGTGCACCTGGCTCGAAGGCACCGCCCTCGTGCTGGCCGACCTCGTCGACCACCATCATCACGAGCCCATTCCGCATGCGCCGCGCTCGATTTTGAAGAAGCAGCTGGCGCGGCTCGAGGCCATGGGGCTGTCGGCAAACTTTGCCAGCGAACTCGAATTCTACCTCTTCGACGAGAGTTTCCGCTCGGCCCATGACAAGGGCTACCAGAACCTGACCGCGGCCGGCTACTACATCGAGGACTACCACATCTTCCAGACCACCAAGGAAGAGGGCGTGATGCGCGCCCTGCGCAATCACCTCAATGCCTCGGGCATCCCGGTGGAAAACTCCAAGGGCGAGTGGGGGCCGGGCCAGGAGGAGATCAACGTCCGCTATGCCGAGGCGCTGACCATGGCCGACCGGCACGTGGTCATCAAGAATGCCACCAAGGAAATCGCCTATGGGCAGGGCAAGGCCGTCACCTTCATGGCCAAGTGGGCCTATGACCTCGCTGGCTCGTCCGCTCATATCCACATGTCGCTGGCCAAGCAGGGCAAGAACCAGTTCGTCGACGACAAGGACAAGCTGGGCATGTCGGACCTCATGAAGCATTTCATGGCGGGCCTGCTCACCTACGCCGGAGACATCACCTATTTCCTCGCGCCCTACATCAATTCCTACAAGCGCTTCCAGGTGGGTACCTTTGCGCCCACCAAGGCCATCTGGTCGAGCGACAACCGCACCGCCGGCTTCCGCCTTTGCGGCGAGAACACCAAGGGTATCCGCGTCGAATGCCGCATCGGTGGCGCCGACCTCAACCCCTACCTCGCCTTCGCCGCCCTGCTGGCGGCCGGGCTCAAGGGGGTCGAGGACAAGCTCACATTGGAGCCAGCCTTCTCCGGCGATGCCTATTCGGGCAAGAAGCTACGCGAAGTCCACAAGACCCTGCGGGACGCGACTGCTGCGCTCAGGAAGTCGAAAATGCTGGTGGAGGCCCTCGGCCAGGACGTGGTGGACCACTATGTCCACACCGCCGAATGGGAGCAGTTCGAGTATGACCGCCGCGTCACCGACTGGGAGCGCAAGCGGGGGTTCGAACGGAGCTGATTCCCCGCCAACCTCGCCGTCCTCGGGCTTGACCCGAGGACCGTTCAAGGCTGGCGCCAAACGTAGAGTGGCCCTCGGGTCGAGCCCGAGGGCGGCGCGGTGCGTGTGGCGGGTGCCGAAGACTAAAAGGACAAAAAAATGACCGAAACGGTCCAGATCATTTCGCCGGTCGACGGCAGCATCTTTGCCACCCGCCAGACCCTGGACGGTGTAGCCATTGCGGCCGCCGTGACACGGGCCAAGGCAGCCCAGCGGGCCTGGCGGCAGGTACCGGTGGCCGAACGTATGACCGCCGTGGGCCGCATGGTCGATGCCCTCCTCGCCATGAATGACGAGATCGTTCCCGAACTCGCCTGGCAGATGGGCCGGCCGGTCCGCTTCGGTGCCGAAAAGCGCGGCGTCGAGGAACGCAGCCGCTATATGCTCTCCATTGCCGAAGCGACGCTGGCGCCGAGCATGCGCCCCGACAAGGAAGGGTTTGTGCGCTACATTGCCCACGACCCGCTCGGCCTCGTGCTGGTCATCGCTCCATGGAACTACCCCTATCTCACGGCCTCCAACTGCATCATTCCCGCCCTCGTTGCCGGCAATGCCGTCATGCTCAAGCATGCGAGCCAGACCCTGCTCGCCGGCGAGCGTTTCGCTGCGGCGGCGCGGGCAGCCAACCTCCCCGAGGGCCTGTTCCAGAACCTCGTGCTCAGCCATGCAGACACTGAAAAGCTGGTCGGTTCCGGAGAAGTCGACCACATCAGCTTCACCGGTTCGGTGGAAGGCGGGCGCCGGATCGAGAAGGCCGCAGCCGGCACCTTCGCCACGCTGGGTCTTGAGCTGGGCGGCAAGGACCCGGCCTATGTCCGCGCCGATGCCAATCTCGACTTCGCCGCCGAAAACCTCGTGGATGGCAGCTTCTTCAATTCCGGCCAGTCCTGCTGCGGCGTCGAGCGCATCTATGTGCACGCCTCGGCCTATGACGGTTTCGTCGAGCGTTTCCTCGATCAGGCCAAGGGCTGGACACTGGGCGACCCGCTCAACCCCGACACAATCGTCGGCCCCATGGCCCGCGGCAGCTTTGCCGACCATGTCCGCCAGCAGACGGAAGAAGCCGTTCGCGGCGGCGCGACGCGGCATCTCAACACCAGGGACAGCCGCGACAAGGCCGGTTCGCCCTACCTCGCGCCCGAAGTGCTGACCGGCGTCAACCACCAGATGAGCGTGATGCGGGAAGAAAGCTTCGGCCCCGTCGTGGGCATCATGAAGGTCGCCGACGATGCCGAGGCCGTGACCCTTATGAATGACAGCCCCTACGGCCTCACCGCCTCGATCTGGACCGAAGACATCGACGCGGCGGCCCGTATCGGCGCTGAGATCGAGACAGGGACAGTCTTCGCCAATCGCTGCGACTATCTCGATCCCGCACTCGTCTGGACCGGCGTCAAGGACACCGGCAAGGGCGGCGCCCTGAGCGAGATCGGCTACCACAATCTGACCCAGCCCAAGAGCTTCCACCTGCGGCGGGTTTAAGGACCAGAAGAATGATCAAAGCCAATTGGAACTACCCCACCGCCGTGAAGTTCGGCGCCGGCCGCATTGCAGAACTCTCGGAGGCGCTCAAGACCGCTGGGATCACCAAGCCCCTGCTGGTGACCGATGCCGGCCTCGCCGCCCTGCCCGTCACCCAGAAGGTGCTGGCCGACCTCAAGGCGCAGGGTATCGATGTAGGCCTCTTCTCCGACGTAAAGCCCAACCCCGTGTCGGCCAATGTCGAGGCCGGCATCAAGGTCCTGCGCGAGGGCGGCTATGATGGCGTCATCGCCTTTGGCGGCGGCTCGGGCCTCGACACCGCCAAGGTCATCGCCTTCATGGCCGGCCAGACAAGGCCGATGTGGGATTTCGAGGATATCGGCGACTGGTGGACCCGCGCCGATCCCAAGGGCATCTTCCCCATCGTCGCGGTGCCCACCACGGCCGGAACCGGTTCGGAAGTGGGCCGCGCCGGCGTCATCACCGACGAGACGACCCACACCAAGAAAGTGATCTTCCATCCGCTGATGATGCCCAAACTGGTCATCGCCGATCCGGAACTGACCGTCGGCATGCCCCGCTTCATCACCGTGGGCACCGGCATGGACGCGCTGGCCCATTGCCTCGAAGCCTATTGTGCGCCCGGCTACCACCCGCTGGCCGACGGCATTGCCGTCGAAGGCATCCGCCTGGTCTTCGAGAACCTCCCCAAGGTCGCCGCCAATCCTGGTGATGTCGAAGCGCGCGGCCACATGATGAGCGCCGCCGCCATGGGCGCCGCCGCCTTCCAGAAGGGCCTCGGCGCCATCCATGCGCTGAGCCATCCCGTCGGCGCGCATTACGACACCCATCACGGCATGACCAATGCCGTGTTCATGCCCTATGTGCTGGTGGTGAACCGCCCCGCCATCGAAGACCGCATCAAGCGCCTGGCGGCCTATCTGGGTCTCGAACCAAGCTTCGACGCCTTCCTCGCCGCCGTCATCAAGCTGCGGGCCGACCTCGGCGTGCCGCATACGCTCAGGGACTTCAAGGTCGATGACAGCAAGCGCGACCTGATCGGCGACATGGCCATTGTTGACCCCACCGCAGGCGGCAATCCGGTCGAATTGACCAAGGCGCTCGCACTTGAGATCTTCGACCGGGCCATGGAGGGGCGGCTCTGAGCCGCCCACTCAGCCGACCAGCGCCTTGGGTGGCCTGAGGCGGAGCGAAAGCACGACGCAGCCGACGGCCAGAAGGCAGGTAAGGGTGGAGTAGAAGAAGGCGTAGGCGCCGAAATACTCCACCAGCACGCCAAAGATCACCAGCGCCGCCATGGCCGTGGCCATGTTGAGCATATTGGCAAAGCCCTGCGCCTCGGCGGCATTGGCTTCATTGGTCCAGTTCGCAATGAAGTGCACGACCCCGAAATAGCCCATGCCGAAGCTGAAGGCATGCAGCAGTTGCGTCATGAACAGCACTTCGACCGGGGGGTTGAAGGCCATGATGGTGAAGCGGATGAGCCCCGCCACCGCGCCAACCAGGATCATGTTGCGTGCCGTCACCTTGCCGCCGAAACGGCGCCAGGCAAACATCAGCGCGGCTTCGCCCACAGCGGCAAAGCCCAGTAGCGGCCCGAGGAAATAGTTCGGTATGCCATTCTCGTGCCAGAGCAGCGCGCCGAATCCCCCGATAATGGAATTGGACGAGTTGACCAGCGCAAAGGCCAGGAGCGGCAGCACGAACCAGGGCTGCAGCGCATCCCGCAGCTTGCTGGGCGCGGCCACGGCCTCGGGCGCCGCATCGGCCAGCGTGACCTGCGGGGCCGGCGCGCGGAACCGCGGCAGAAGGAAGGCCAGAAAGGCGCGCGCCACGACCATCGCCACATAGAGGGTGACAAAGGCCCCGGAGCCGAGCGTGTTGAGGAAGAGCCCCAGGCCGCCGGCGCCGACGATGTAGCCCACTGTCGCCCAGGCGCGGATCACCCCGAAATCGGTGCCATTGCGGCGCGTCATGCGCACCGTGGCCGCGTCGATGACCGGCGCAACGAGGCCATTGCTGGTGCCACAGAGCGCCCAGACCAGCAGGATGCCCCAGAATTCGGAGACGAAATACAGCGGCAACGGCGCCAGGGCCGAGAGAATGGACAGGACGATCAGCGCCGTCCGCCAGTCATCGGCCTTGTCGGCCACCCGCCCGACAATGATGTTGAGCAACAGCAGCGCCAGCGTCGGCAGGGCGTTGATCACGCCGATCTGGTCGGCGGGAATGCCGCGCTCGCTCAGCCATATGCCCAGGAAAACGGAAGCGACACCGCCCGGCAGATAGACGGTGAACTGATAAATGGAAGCGCGCAGCTCGGGCGAATCCAAGCGCGACAGAACCGATGACATTGAAAAGGACTCCCGGCGCAGAAAAGCGCGCCGCGTTTCCTCAACTGACTCGGAAGTGTGCCCAAAGCAAGGGCAATTCTTCGACTAGACCGCTTTTGCCAGCCGATGTGGCTGCAACGTTGCAGGGACCAGCGCGGAGAGGAACTGCAGGGCACTGGTCGACCAGGTGAACTGCTCGCCCAGCGCCCTGGCGTCATCCCGCTTGAGGGTGAGCGAGCGCTTCACGGCAAGGGCCAGATCGTCGGCGAGCGTGCCGGCACGCGGGTCGGTGAGAATGTCCCTTGGTCCCGTCACAGGATAGGCCGCCACCGGAGTACCCGAGGCCAGGGCCTCGGTCACCACATTGCCGAATGTGTCGGTGCGGCTGGGGAAGACCATCACGTCTGCGCTGCGATAGGCAGCGGCGAGTGCTTCGCCATGCAGGTAACCCACAAACCTGGCCTCCGGATGCAGGCGTTCCAGGTGCGCCCGATCCGGCCCATCGCCGACCACGATCTTGGTGCCCGGCACATCGAGGTCGAGAAAGGCGCTGACATTCTTTTCGGCCGAAACCCTTCCCACATAAAGCAGGTGAGGCCCTGGCAGGTCGGTGAACATGGTCTTGGGACCTGGCCGGAAACGGTTGCCATCTACCCCCCGCCCCCACAGGGTCAGGTGCGAAAAGCCATGCGCCATCAGCTCGCTGCGCAACGATGGCGTGGGCACCATGGTGTTCACGGCCGGATCGTGGAACCAGCGCAGATAGCCGTAACTCCACTCCTCCGGCACCGGCAGCCTCTCGGCGACATATTCGGGAAAGCGGGTGTGAAAGCTGGTGGTGAAAGCCTTGCCGCGCTCGATACAGTAGCGGCGCGCCAGGAGACCCAGGGGGCCCTCCGTGGCAATGTGAATATGGTGGGCGCGGCTGCGCGCCAGGAAATGGAACACTGTCCGCCGCGAGACCAGAGACAATCGGATTTCGGGATAGGTCGGCACCGGCACGGTCCAGAACGGCTCCGGGGTCAGGAAGTTGACCTCGTGACCCCAATTGCGCAGCTGGCTCGCCAGACTCTCCAGTGTGCGCACAACGCCATTGATCTGCGGCCGCCACGCATCGGTGACGATCAGGATGCGACGAAACTTGAGATTGGAATCGACCTGCATGGCAGCACCACGATTTCTCGCAATGCTTTGATCGTGCCCCCTGCCCGCGTCGGTGGCGTGACACCGCCGTGACGGTCAGGCGACAGGCTTACTGCCCTGCTGCACGCCGCAGTTTGGCCTTGCGGGGTTCTGCTGTGACCATCTCGGTCCATTTGATCAGCTCGAAATTGCCGTCGTGATTCTCGACGATGGCTGTGCAGCTTTCCACCCAGTCGCCGGTATTGATGTACTGGATGCCCAGCCGGTCATGAATGTCGGCAAAATGGATATGGCCGCAGATGACGCCATCGACGCCGCTTTCCTTGGCCTCGTGCACCAGGGCTTCCTCGAAGCGGCCGATGACGGAGACGGCATTCTTGACCTTCTGCTTGGCCCAGGCGCTCAGCGACCAATATTGCAGGCCAAGGCGCCGGCGTACCCAATTGATGGCAATGTTGACGCGCAGCGCCGCGTTATAGGCCCAGTCCCCGACATGGGCGAGCCACTTGGCATTCATGACGACGACGTCGAACTGGTCGCCATGGATGACGAGGTAGGTCTTGCCGGTGGCGGAGGTGTGGATGGTGCGGTCGACCAGCTCGATCTCGCCGAAATAGGTGCCGAGATATTCGCGCAGGAATTCGTCGTGATTGCCGGGCAGGTAGACCACCCGCGTTCCGGCGGCTGCCTTGTCCAGCATGAGCTGGATCAGCTCGTTATACTGGGCCGGCCAATGCCATTGCTTGGCCAGCCGCCAGCCATCGAGAATGTCGCCAACAAGGTAGATCGTCTCTGCATCGTGCAGGCGCAGGAATTCAGCCAGCTGGGCGCTGCGGATCGGCTTCATACCCAGATGCACGTCCGACAGGAACAGTGCCCGAATGCGACGGATTTCGCGGTCTTCCGACATCAGCCCTTGGCCTCGTGACGACAGGCGGGCATCATATCGTTCAACCATGACGGTGGAAACCTCGGCACCAAGAAAGCCGGGGAAACTGGCATCAGTCGATCCGGACCTTGAGAGCGACGATACGCCTGTAGCTCTCCTCGATACGCGCGGCAAAGGCGGGGTCAGCCTCGGCTTCAGAAAGGAGAATCTCGAGCACTTCTCCCGAGAGCCCGGGCCGATAGTCGGCCGTGTTGGAAAAAAGCAGGATATCCATGCCGGCCCGCACAGCGCGCGTGACCGTTTGTTCGAGCGTAAAATGCTCCCGGATGGCGCCCATTTCGAGGTCGTCGCTGATCACGACGCCGTCGAATCCCAATTCGTCGCGCAAGACGCCATTGATCCAGCGTGGGGACAGCGATGACGGCGTCTCGCCATCATCATCTGCGAAATCGGCATGATAGAGATGGCCAACCATCACCATGTCGGCCATGCCCTCCCCGATCAGCGCCGCATAGGGCTCAAGCTCAACGGGGTCCCAGGTTTCGGTGATGTCGACAAAGCCTTCGTGGCTATCCGCGGTCGAAGAACCATGGCCGGGAAAGTGCTTCAGCGCCGTAACGAGGTCCGCCGCGCGATGAGCGCGGATGAAGGCGGCATCGTACTCGGTCACGACCTCCGGATCGGCCGAAAAGGCGCGACCGAAGCGGGCGATGATCTGGTTGTCAGGATTGGTATTGAGATCAGCCACGGGACCGAAATTGACCGAAAATCCTTGTTCCGCAATGGCTTGCGCCATGCGTGCATAGATGGCTTCGGCCTCGTCCGGGCTGTTGCGCGCGGCAATTGTCGCAGCGTTGGGAATCTCGTCGAACCCGACATCCTTGGTCAGCCTTTCGACCGCCCCACCCTCCTGGTCCAGCGTAATGAACGGCGGCAGCCCGGGCGACGCGGCCTGGAACATCGCATTCATCTCGCGCACGGTGGAAAGGCTGGCGACATTCTTCTTGAGATACATGACGCCACCCAGCCGACCGGCGGCAAGCTCGGCCGCCACGGCCTCGACACCCGCGTCGCCGGGGCCGTCGCCCTCAAAGCCCACGACAATCATCTGCCCGGCCATCTGCTCGAGTGTCTGGGCGTGGGCGGGCACCATGGACAGCGCCAGGGCGACGGAAAGGGAGAGGAGGCGCAGCAAGCGGACACCGGAACCAGGGAATCGGAAGCGCACCTTGCCCAGCAAAACGCGGCGACACAATGTTTCCCGCCTCCAAAAACGGTTCGGGCGACGACCCGAAGGTCGACGCCCGCAAATGTGCCGTAAAGGGACCGATCAGGCCGGCTTGTTCTGCCGGTTTGCGATCAGGTCATCGACCACCGATGGATCGGCCAGGGTCGAGGTATCGCCCAGCGAGCCGAAGTCGTTCTCCGCCACCTTGCGCAGAATACGGCGCATGATCTTGCCCGAGCGGGTCTTGGGCAGGCCAGGCGCCCATTGAATATAGTCTGGCGAAGCGATCGGGCCGATTTCCTTGCGCACCCAGTTGCGGAGCTCGCCGCGCAGGGCGTCATTGTATTCCTCGCCGGCCATCAGGGTGACATAGCAGTAGATGCCCTGCCCCTTGATGTCGTGCGGGAAGCCGACAACCGCCGCCTCGGACACTTTCGGATGGGCCACGAGGGCGCTTTCGACTTCCGCTGTGCCCAGACGATGGCCGGAGACATTGAGCACGTCGTCGACGCGTCCGGTGATCCAGTAATAGCCGTCCTCGTCGCGGCGGCAGCCGTCGCCGGTGAAGTAATTGCCCTTGTAGGTCTCGAAATAGGTCGAGACGAACCGGCCATGGTCGCCCCAGATGGTGCGGGCCTGGCTTGGCCAGCTGTCCTTGATGACCAGCACGCCTTCAGCCTTGGTCTGTTCCTGAACCTTGCCTTCGGGCGAGAGCACTTCGGGGATGATCCCGAAGAAGGGCTTGGTCGCCGAACCCGGCTTGGTCGCGATGGCGCCGGGGAATGGCGCGATCATGTGCCCGCCGGTCTCGGTCTGCCACCAGGCGTCGACGATCTCGCAGCGCCCCTTGCCCACCTTGTTGTAGTACCAGAGCCAGGCTTCCGGGTTGATCGGCTCGCCCACCGTGCCGAGCAGGCGCAGCGAGGGCATGTCGTGCTTTTCGACATATTCGGCGCCGGCACCCATCAGCGAGCGGATCGCGGTCGGGGCGGTGTGGAAGATATTGACCTTGTGGCGCTCGACCACCTGCCAGAAGCGGCTGGCATCGGGCCAGGAGGGGATACCCTCGAACATCACCGTCGTGGCGCCATTGGCCAGCGGCCCATAGACGATATAGCTGTGGCCGGTGATCCAGCCCACGTCGGCCGTGCACCAGAACACTTCGCCTCTTCTGTAGTCGAAGCTCAGCTCATGGGTCAGTGAGGTATAGGTGAGATAGCCGCCGGTCGTGTGCAGCACGCCCTTGGGCTTGCCGGTCGAGCCGGACGTATAGAGGATGAACAGCGGATCTTCCGCATTCATCGGTTCGGGATCGTTGAACGGCTCGACGCCCGCAGCGGCCTCATGCCACCAGACGTCGCGGCTGCCCTTCATGGGGACATCGGCGCCGGTATTGTGCACCACCAGCACCTTCTGCACGCCCGGGCAGTCTTCCAGCGCCTTATCGACATTGGCCTTGAGCGGCACGGTCTTGCCGCCGCGGCGGCCCTCGTCGGCAGTGATGACCACAGCCGAATCGCAGTCATTGATGCGGCCCGCCAACGAATCGGGCGAGAAGCCGCCGAACACCACCGAATGCACCGCGCCGATGCGGGCGCAGGCCAGCATGGCATAGGCCGCCTGCGGGATCATCGGCAGGTAAATGGTGACGCGGTCACCCTTCTTGACGCCCAGCGATTTCAGCACATTGGCGCAGCGGCAGACCTTTTCGTGCAGCGTGCGATAGGAAATGTACTCGGCCGGATCATTGGGATTGTCGGGCTCCCAGATGATGGCAATGTCGTCGCCATGCTCGGCCAGGTGCCGGTCGATGCAATTGGCGGCCACGTTGAGCACCCCGTCCTCGAACCATTTGATCGAGACATTGGGATATTCGAAGGTGGTGTTCTTGATCTTGGTGGGGAACGTCACCCAGTCGAGGCGCTTGGCCTGCTCGGCCCAGAACCCGTCCGGATCCTGGATGGAGCGCTGGTAGAGCGCGTCATACTGCTCGGCTGTGGTGTGGGTGCGCGCGATCGCGGCCGCGCTTGGCTGGAACAAGAGCTGCTCGCTCATCGTCTTCCTCCCTTATCTCTCCCGGCCTCCGTTCTACTGGCGCGTCCCACTGGCGGCAAGGGCTTGTCCCTGCGACTTAATGGGTATCCCCGGCAAGGCCAATTGCTCGATTGGCAGGGCACGGGCCGTTAACCGCGGCGCGCTACGCTCCAGAAAACCGCACTGCCGGAGGAGCTTGGCATCATGGCCGAAATGACCATCCGCGCCGCAACCCATGCGGACCTCGATCTCGTCCACCGCGAGCTGAGCGACGTCATCCTGACCTCGCCCCACTATAACGATCGCTTCAAGCAGCACGAATCCGAGCGGCTCAACAAGGCCTTCCTCAAGGGCCTGATGGCCATCGACCCCTGGCACATCATGCTCATGTGCGCCGATGGCGTGCCGGGCGGCGCCATGGTCTCCGGCCCCGAATGCGGCTCGATCTTCCGCTACTGGAGCTGGGTCTTCCCCAGCCATCGCCAGACCAAACTGGGCCTGTTCGGCATGCGCCAGTTTGACGAGCATTGGGACAATACCCGCTTCCACAAGGCCTTCACCTTCGTGCGCCCCGAAAACGAAGTCGCCCGGGCCCTCCTCAAGCGCTACGGCTACAAGGAAACAGCGCTGCTCGAGCAGCACATTTTCGGCCAGGACTATCTGCTGATCGAAAAGTTCTACACCCGCCCGGATGTCCCCTATGACAGCGGTTATGTCGGTCGCCTGGGACGGCTCAAGCAACGGCTGAAGGGGCTGGTTGGGGCTTAGCCCCTACTCCGCCGCCACGATCCGCCTGGCCCGGAACCACTGCAGGATCGACACGTCGATCCCCGCCGTCCTGAGGGCGATCAGCCACAGGGCGACCGACCAGACGGATATGGCGATGATCGCCGCCATGGCCGCGCCCACCAGATGGAAGGGCGGCACCAGCAGCACATTGCCCAGCGCCAGCGTCGCCATGCCCAGCATGACGGCAGGAAGGCTGGCCCAAGGCCGGTCGTGGATGGAGAGAACCATCGACGCCGGTCCCATGGCCGAGCGCACCACGAGGGCGAGGCAGAGGAGGGCCAGCGGCAGCGCGCCTTGGGTGAAATCCGGGCCGAACAGCAGCAGGGCGAAAGGCCCGCCCACCATCACCAGCACGAACAGCGCCAGCGACACCACGCTGGCCGCCAGATTGGCCTCGCCCACCTTGCGATGGAAGGCCGCCCGGTCCGCATTGGCCTCGCTTTCGAACATGTCGGGCAGGATGACGGCATAGACCGCCGCCACACCGAATGACACCAGCGCAAAGATGCGGGTGCAGACACCGAAGATCGCCAGTTCCTCGCGGTCGAGCAGGTTGGCCAGCAACAGCAGGTCGATGTCGAAGAAGAAATCGGTGGCCAGCGTAATCAGCACCCAGGGCGCTGCAAAACGCCACCACCGTGGCACTTCAGGCGCGCGCGTTTCGGCAGTTTCCTCAATGCGCGGCAGCGTCGCCAGCACAAATCCCAGATGCACCAGGGCAATCAGTACGTAGCCGACGGCGGTGACCCAGAGCATGGTGGCGAAGGCCGCTTCGGGAGACCCCATCACCGCCGCCGCGATCAACACGGTGCCCAGCACCATCATCGGGCGAAAGATGCCGTCCGCAAAGAAACCGGCAAAGGGGCGCTTGAGCCCGACCAGCACGCCGCCGTTGACATAGACCAGCGCCGTCGCGAGGGCCAACAGCGCCACGGGCACGAAATAGACCGCCACGACATGCCCGGCGAGCCCAAGCCCATTGAGGACGATCGGGCCCAGGATCATGACGACGAGGAACACCAGGGCCACATGGCCATAGGCCCGGCTCAGAAAGGCCACCAGCTGCCGCCGGTCGCCGCGCGCGCGGTATTCGGCAGCGAAATAGGTGCCGATGGTCTGGAAGCCGAGCGGCATGGCAACGGCGATCAGGTTCACCGTGGCGATGACGATGAGATAGTCGCCCAGGAGGGCCGCGCCCCAGAACTGGGCGATGAAGGCCTGCACCAGGAAAATGAGACCTGCACCGAACAGGCGTCCGCCGAAGATGATGGTCGATTGCGACGCCAGCCGCCGCGCCAGGCTCATCGGAAATCGTCCGGCAGCGCGGCCGGCGTCTGGTCGGGGCGGGCCCGGTTGGGCCGGATCATCTCGATGCGGCGGCGCACTTCGTTATAGGCCTCGCGGGCTGCGAAGGCCCCTGCCCCCAGCGCATAGGCCAGCGGGCGCGAAGCATAGTTGGCTACCGGCGGCACCGGCCGGATCAGGCCCATCTCGCCCACCATGCCCTTCTTGAACTGATGCAGCCCCTGGAACCCGTCCGTGCCCCCCAGGTCATACCAGCGCGCCTTGGTGTGGTCGCGCAGCCAGCGGATGACGTGCCAGTGCATGAAATAGCCTGCGCGCAGCGGCAGCGCCGAATCGTTGCTGGCGCCATAGAGATAGACCGCGCGCTCGCCGGCCTTGAAGATCAGCGCGCCATAGACGACCTCGCCCTCGTGCCGGACGAAGAACAGCTCGGGCCGCAGGGGCTCGTCCATCGCCATCAGCGCGTCGAGCGTGTCGAAGGCCGAGTAGTCCGGGAACTGCTTCCGGTCGCTCATCGCCGCATAAAGGGTCTTGAACTCCTCGAGCCGCTCGGGACCGGCATGCTCGAAACTGAGGTCTGATTTTTCCGACTTGCCGAGCTGGCGGCGCCACGTCTGGCCAAAGCTCTTGCGTTGCGCTTCGTCGGAGAGGCGCAGGTTGACCAGATACCGGTCAGGAAAGCGCAGCACGGCGCCGCGCTTGAAGCCGCGTGCCTTGAGGGTCAGGTATTCCTCGTTGCGCTCACCCATGGATGCATGCGGCAGGACCGAGAGCATCATGCCGCGCTCGACTGCATACTCGGCCACCAGGGCCTCGATCATGCCGGCATAAAGCGCTGCGGCATCAGGCGCGCTGCGATCCGCCTGCATCGGACCCCACTTGATGATGGCGATCTGTGACAGGCCCATCGGCAGGCGCTGCACCATGACCAGGGCGCCGCCCACGATCCGGCCGTTGCGCTCGAACAGGCGCGGTTCGGGCGTCACGCCCGGCCAGCGAATGGCGGCAAAGGCGAAGAGCTGTTCCTGGCAGACGCCGTCAAACCCGGAAATGACCCTGTCCCATTCCGCCCCGCCAACCTTGCGGGTGACAAGCACGGGAACCATCGCGCGGTCCATGGACGGGGCCGCCGCGCTGGTCGGAGAAAGGGTCATTCCTGCTGTAGCGGACATGGCAAAGCTTCCGGCAGATGCAATTCAGCCGGAAGCTAGTCTCACGAAGTGAGCAAATCCCTATCCCCGCGGCACAAATGCCGCAAACCTTCGGCCTTGGTTACCAGACTTCAAATCCGCCTCAGGCCGGTTCGCTCCGGTGGAGCGAACTTGGGTGAGGCTCTCCCCGGCAAAGCTTGGGGAGAGCCCGAGCATACAGTCGTCTAGTGGGCAGCCGCAGCGCCCACGGCGTGAGGCGTATAGAGGAACGGAATTTCCGGAATGGCGACGAATGCGCCCAGACCCTCGAGGCTCATGCGGATGGCCACAAAGAGGATCATCAGCAGGCCGATCCAGGCGATCCAGTGGTAGCGGTGCAGCAGGCGGGCGATGAAAGTCGCGGCCACGCCCATCAGCACGACCGACAGGGCAAGCCCGAAGACCAGCGCCTCGAAGTGGTGCTGGGCCGCACCGGCCACGGCCAGCACGTTGTCGAGCGACATCGAGACGTCGGCAATGATGATCTGGGTGACGGCCTGCCGGAGGGTCTTCTTCGGTGCCTTGCCGGCCACCATGCCATCGGCATTGTGGTCGGCATCTTCCAGCGCTTCGGTTGCCTCTTCTTCCTCGGCATCCGAGACGGTCAGCTCGCGATACATCTTCCAGCAGACCCAGAGCAGCAGCAGGCCGCCCGCGATCAAGAGGCCCCCGCCCAGCGACAGCAGCTGCGTGGTGACGAGAGCGAAGGCGATGCGCAGGCCCGTCGCGGCCAGGATGCCGATCAGGATGGCGCGACGGCGCAGGTCTGGCGCGAGGCCAGCGGCGGCAAGGCCGATGACGACGGCATTGTCGCCCGCCAGCACCAGATCGATCATGATGACCTGGAAAAGAGAGGAAAGAAAACCGGGGTCGATGCCGAGCATGATGGGTCCCTTGCGCAGGCGGGTAACGGAGACGTGACACGCTGCTACGCCCGACGGGAACCCGCATCAAGGGGGCAAGTTCCAGAACCCGACGAAAGTTCAAGGTTTTCCGAGCTTTTGGGCCGGTTTTGACAGGCTGGCGACAGGAAACGCCCCTCGTCATGGACAAGGCGGCGTTTCGGTCTGTTCGGGGGAAACGGACTAGCCGTTCGGCAAGGCGGGGGGTTCACCACCCGGCCCCATGCCGTCCGGCGGCGCCATCATCCCGCCGGTGCTGCGCTCGGCCGTCAGGTCGACGGCAATGGTCACCGCGCCTGCATAGCCGGTGGCGGGATCTCCGGTCATGGCGAGTGTCTGCTGGGCGATTTCCTCGGCGCTGTTATCGCTGAACACATTGTCGGTGGCGATGGTAATGCGCCCGAGATTTACCGTGCCATTCGAATAGCGCGCATCGGCGGCATAGATGGCCGCACTATCGGCCTCCGGCAGCGCGATCTGCGCCGTCAGCACCGAAGCTTCGCCGCTCACCGCAGCGGAAACGCTCTCGAAGACCTCGAAATGCATATGCGGCCAGCGGCCATCGTAGCAGCCGGGGACGATGGTGGTGAAGCGCACCTTGCCCTCCGCATCGGCAACGCCGACCCCGCGCAGGAAATTGGCGTCGGTCAGGTCGTAGAGCGAATAGTTGCCGGTCGCGTCGCAGTGCCAGAGGTAAATGGCGTAGCCTTCCAGGGGCGTGCAGCCATCGGCATTGACCAGCGTCAGTTCGATATCGAGCTGCAGGCCATCGGCGACCTGCGTCAGTGTGCCGAAAGACGTGCGCAGGTCCTGCCGGATGATTCCCTCCTGGGTCAGGGCATTGACCACCTGCCCGTCCTTCACATTGGTACCATCGGCCGGATAGGGACCGGCCGTTTCCCAGGGCAGCGCTACGCATTCGAGCGCCGCGGCAGCGCCGCCGGTCAGCGAGACCAGGCCAACGCCGCCCATCAGGGTTAGCAAGCGACGCCTGCCGAGCATCATCGGCAGGTCATGGGCAAAGCCCAGGTCATGGTCATGGTGGTCGTCGTGATGAGTCATCGCGGAGCTCCTTGCTGATGGGGCCGTCAGAGGGACCACGCAGGCAACAGGCTGCGCGGGACAGAAGCTCTTTAGAAGAGCCGACCTTGCCGGCTCATAACTGCGACATGAAGCTTTGGTTAGAATTGCCGCAATGAATCAAGCGGTCCCCGGAGGGGGCTGATTTTGCTTGGAAATTCACTGGAAGGCTTTGGTGGGTGCACAAGGGCTCGAACCTTGGACCCGCTGATTAAGAGTCAGCTGCTCTACCATCTGAGCTATGCACCCGGGGACGTTTTGAAGCGCCTCGGCACCAAAGTGGCGCCTCTATAGCGAAGGGATTCCACCCTGTCCAGCACCCAAAGTACGATTGTGTGGATTATTTGCGACGATGGGATGTCGCATGTCCAAGTCAGCGCCCGATCGCAGGACCGGGCGCTGCAGCCTATTGCCGACGATGCCGGTAGTCGTCCAGTTCCAGGACGTTGCTGACCGGGGCAACGGGGTCGGCGCGGAATTCTTCCATCAAGCCGATCGTCCGTTCAATGATGTGACGCAGCTGCCGGGAGCGTTGGTCCGTTCCCTGCAGAATGGTGGCAGCACGTTGCAAGTGGTCACGCGCAAGCACGTAGGTGGGTGGCACGCGCAGTCTCCTTGAGGTGTAGTTTGTCGCAGAATCGCCAGTAGTGGCGTGCTCCCAAGGTGCGCCGTCGTAGTTCTCGACTCCTTGCCCAGGCGTGCGGCATTTGATGCAAGTTGCGCGCTTTCGCTTTCCGGCGCGAGAGGGCCGCAGCGCGGGGATTTGCAGGCCAGCCGTGCGTCCCGGCCTTGTGCAAAACATCGGGGGCATGGGAATCGACCTGTCTTTGCATGGCTGCCATGAGCCCTTTGCCGCGCTAAGATCGGGGCGGAATCGTACCTCAAGGTCTCACCCGTGCCGCACCCGCCCTTCACCGCCATTGTCGACGCCCTGCCCGAGACCGTGCCCTTTGTGGGCCCGGAAGCGATCGAACGGCGCACTGGAATCCCGACCCGAGCGCGAATCGGTGCCAATGAATCCGGCTTCGGACCAAGCCCGAAAGTCATCGCCGCTTTGCGCGAGGCTGCGCCGGAGTTCTGGACCTATCCCGACCCCGAAAACTACGAGCTGCGGACGGCCCTCGCCGCGCATCTGGGCATCGCCAATGACGAGGTGACCATCAGCGAGGGCATAGACGGACTGATGGGGTTGCTGGTCCGACTCTTCATCGCCCCGGGCGACATCGTCGTGACCTCCTTGGGCGCCTATCCGACCTTCAACTATCACGTCGTCGGTTATGGCGGCGACCTGCGCTTCGTGCCCTATGCCGGCATGCATGAGGACCCGGAGGCGCTGGCCGCGCATGCCCGCGAGACCGATGCCAGAATGGTCTATCTGGCCAATCCGGATAATCCCATGGGTTCGTTCTGGCCCGCTGCCGACATTGCCCGGTTCATCGACGCCGTCCCTGAAACCTGCCTGATCGTCCTCGACGAAGCCTATGTGGAAACCGCCCCGCAGGCGCCGCTGGCGCTCGATACCACCCGGCCCAACCTCCTGCGCCTGCGGACCTTCTCCAAGGCCTATGGGCTGGCCGGCCTGCGCTGCGGCTATGCCATCGGTCACCGGCGGCTGGTGGGCGCCTTCAACCGCATCCGCAACCATTTCGGCGTCAACAAGGCCGCCCAGGTCGCTGCCCTCGCCGCGCTCCATGACCAGGCCTATCTGCATCACGCCGTAGACGCCATCGCCGCAGCCCGCCGGCGGATCGCGCAAATCGCCCTGGACAACGGCCTGCTCGCACGCCCTTCGGCGACCAATTTCGTCGCCGTGGATTGCGGCCGCGATGGTCCCTTTGCGGTCTCCGTGCTCGAAGGCCTCGCCACCCAGGGCGTCTTCGTGCGCAAGCCCGCCGCCCCCGGTCTCGACCAGCATATCCGCATCAGCGCCGGGCCAGATGCCGCCCTCGACATCCTGGCCGAAGCCATGCCCATCGCCCTCGCGAGCGCTCAGCGGGCTGGATAGAGCCCCACCGTGGCGCGCAGGTAGCGGTGGTTCGATCCGAAACTGTCCTCGCCCGCCGCAAGCTCCAGGATGCGCGCATTGCCGCGGGTGAACATGTTGTCGATGGGAACACCCAGCGGGCCGGCGCGCACCGGCCAGGTTGCCGGATGGCTGGGGCCCGGAATCAGCCCCACCTCTGCGGCCAGGTACGCCACCGGATCGGACCACGGCGCAGCGTTGAAATCGCCCGTGACGATCATGTCCCCCTCGACGTTTCCGAGGATGCGGACCAGTTGCTCGGTCTCGACCCAGGAAGCCTGGTCGAAATAGGGCTTGGAAAAGTGGACCCCGACGATCGTCACTGGCACCCCGTCCTTCTCGATCCGCGCCAGGAGGAACCGCTCATTCTGGAAGGGCCAGAGCCGACGGATGCTCCCCTCGATGATCGGATATTTCGAGTGGATGGAAAGGTCGCAGGTATTGGGGTCCGCACAACCGAGGCGATAGGGCAGCACCGCCGAGATCTCGTCCAGATAGTCGCTGACACCTGGGGTTTCCATGATCACCGCGACATCCGGGGCCGCTGCGACGATGAATTGCGCGGCCTCACTGGCTCGCTGGTTGCCGGTCAGGACATTGTAGCTCAGGACATCCAGAGTGGTGGCCTGCGCGCCCGCAGGCGCGACGCTGCGCCGCGCATGCATGTCGAGCAGCGGCATGGCGCCATGCACACCCGCCGCTCCCAGGCACAGGATGAACACCAGTGCCCGCCAGCGCAGGCCCGCCACGAGCATGAAGCCCGCCAGGGCAAGCCCACCGGCCAGGATATGGAAGCGCAGGCTCTGCAGCAGCAATTCGCCCGGCAGGCCCGGCGTCACTACTGCCAGTGCCAGCACGAAAATCACCAGCCCCGCAAGGACCAGAAGCCCGCCACGGAGTTCGGAAAGATTGATCATGCCGCGCAGTCCCCGACCTCTGAACCCATCGCCCTAGGCTAGAGCAGGTTCGGGAAAGCCTCACAAGCCCCCTTGGAGCCGGTCAGCCTTGCGGCCATGCGGGCCCCCGCTCACCGCTGGGGCCCTGTGCTTTCGTCAGCCGGCCAGTGCGCCCTGCGCCGAGGCGCCGCGCTCGATCATGACGCGGTTGAGCGCGTTGAGATAGGCACGGGCAGAGGCCACCAGCGTATCGGGCTCTGCGGCATTGCCCGAGGCGATCCGGCCGTTCATTTCGAGACGCACATGCGCCGATGCCTGCGCGTCGGTACCGCCGGTGACGCCGTCCACGGCATAGAGAACCAGGTGCGGATCCTGCCCCGAAACCTGCTTGATGGCGTTGAAGATGGCGTCCACCGAGCCCGTGCCTTCATAGGAAACCGCCGTCTCCTGCCCGTCGATGGTCACCACCAGATTGCATTTGTGCGTGCCGCCAGTCTTGGAAATCACTTCCATGTCCACCAGCTTGATCCGGTCGCCGACCGAACCGACTTCGTCGTCCACCAGGGCGATAATGTCGGCGTCATAGACATGCTTCTTGCGGTCGGCCAGGTCCTTGAAGCGCTGGAAGGCTTCCTGGAAAGCGTTGTCGCCCAGTTCGTAGCCCAGTTCCTTGAGCTTGTCCTTGAAGGCGGCGCGGCCGGAATGCTTGCCCATGACCAGGGTGGTTTCCTTGATGCCGACGCTGGCCGGGGTCATGATCTCATAGGTCTCGGCATTCTTGAGCATGCCGTCCTGATGGATGCCGCTCTCATGCGCGAAGGCATTCTTGCCCACGATGGCCTTGTTGTACTGCACCGGGAAATTCGACGCCGCCGACACCACGCGGCTGGCACGGCTGAGCTGGGTGCTGTCGATTTCCGTGTAATACGGCATGGCGTCGCCACGGGTGCGCAGCGCCATCACCACCTCTTCCAGCGCCGCATTGCCGGCGCGTTCCCCCAGGCCATTAATGGTGCACTCGATCTGCCGCGCGCCACCGGCCACACCGGCCAGCGAATTGGCCACGGCCATGCCCAGGTCATCGTGGCAATGAACCGAGAAGATCGCCTTGTCGGCGCCCGGAACGCTTTCGATAATGGTCTTGAACATGCGGAAGTGCTCTTCAGGCACCGCATAGCCCACCGTATCGGGCAGGTTGATCGTGGTCGCCCCGGCCTTGATGGCGGTATCCACGCAGCGCTTCAGGAACTCCAGCGGCGTGCGGGTCGCGTCCATGGCGGACCATTCGACATCGTCCACCAGGTTGCGCGCCTGCGCCACGGTGCGGGCGATGATCTCGATGACTTCGTCCTCGGTCTTCTTCATCTGGTGCGCCAGATGGATTGGCGAGGTCGAAACGAAAGTGTGGATGCGGCCCTTCTTCGCGTGGCGGACGGCCTCGCCGGCGCGGTCGATATCGGCGGTGATGGCACGGGCCAGACCGGCCACGGTGGCGTTCTTGACCTGCTTGGCCACGGCCACCACGGCCTCGAAGTCGCCGTTGGAGGCAATGGGGAAACCCGCTTCGATAATGTCGACGCCCATTTCGTCCAGGGTCTCGGCGACCTGGAGTTTTTCCTCCAGCGTCATGGTGGCGCCGGGCGATTGCTCGCCGTCGCGCAGCGTCGTGTCGAAGATGAAGACGCGTTCTTTGTTGGAATTGGAAGCGGATGCAGACATTTCAGGCTCTTTCCTATCGGCCCCGAGGCAATGGCTCGCTGGACCGCACATTTTCAGGTGTTCGGTTTATGGCGCATTCCCCTGACGACCCGCTCGACTGTTCGAGCTGCCGGTGATCAGGGGCTGATAAGAAGGAGAAGAAGCGCGGGGAGCAGCAGCAGGCCAGCAGCCAGCACCAAACGGCCCTGCTGGGCCTGGGTCTGTGCGATCGCAATGGCTTTGGCGCGGCGGCGCTGCATAAGTACGCTCTGGTACGCTGGTCGTTGACGCGAACAATGCGCGAATCCGGCGCCCGGTGCAAGACCAGGCAGGCCGATAGTGTTACTTTTTTATGCCGGCCGCCTCTGCCTGCAGCCGTGCTGGCGGCGTCTCGGGCCGCTTGGCCAGGCGCCTGACCTGAAACCCGGTCTTGGATTGCTCGAACCCGGCCGCGCGGTAGAAGGCGTGGGTCGCGGGATTTTCCGAGCCGGTCAGCAGCATGACCTTGTAGCAATCGTGCTGCCATGCCCGGTCCACGGCGGCACCAAGCATGGCCTTTCCGTGGCCCCGCCCCCGTGCCGCTTCATGAGTCACGACGTTTTCGATGAGCGCATAGGGCTTTCCGCCCCGCGTGATGTTGGGAATGACAACCAGCGTACAACTGGCCAGCATCTGCCCGTCCACCCGCCCGATCAGCACCGCGCTTCCCGCAAGTGCCCGGAGGCGTGCCAGAGACGCCACGGCGGCATCCATCGAGGGGCGCTCGTCCCCTTCGGTCAGGTGCTGGTAGAGATCGAGCAGCTCCGCGAGGTCGCCCGCTTCGGCCGCCCGAATATCCAGTCCTGCTTCGGTCAATTGAACGCGAACACCGCCGACAGCAGCACACCCAGAAAGGCCAGCCCGGTGATCCGATGGGCAATCCCGGCCCGCTGGCCAGCCGACATGTCGCCAGACTGCGACTTCTTGAACTGGATGCCGCCATAAATGATTGCCGCGAGCATGACCGCCACCAGCACCATCTTGATCCAGAACCAGATCGAGGCGCCGCCCAGCCCGCCATACTTGAGGAACATGATCAGCGGCCCGGTGATCAGCAGCGTCGCCATGGCGACCTTGCCCGTCTGGCCAAGGGCATTCATCACCCCGACATAGCCGGCACGCTGGTCTGGAGACGCCGACGCCATTCTGGCCCCGATCACTGGTCCGACCACCGAATTGGAGCCACCCACCACAAAGGCGATGATGTGCACCCAGATGAGAAGATTGTTGACGATGTCCAAGGCCCGACTCCCCCTTGCGTTTCCCCAAGGGGAAGATTAGCGCTGGCGCGGGCGGTGCGGAAGGGACACTCTTCACTTCCCCCTTTGGGGGAGAGGTCGGCGTGCATGCCCTATCCACCGCGCCGCCCTCGGGCTCGACCCGAGGGCCACTCACACAGTGCACGACGCCTGCGTCGGGGCGCCCCAGCAGGCCCTCGGGTCAAGCCCGAGGGCGGACCTGAGTGATCTGTTGAGGCCCGGAATTTATCGAGGTTTGGGGATCTCCCTCACTCCAGGTCCAGCACACCCTCGGCCACGACCACGGCCTGTCCGCCGATGGCGCCGTGCACCAGCACGTCATTTTCCTTGCGGGACTGCAGGGTGATGCGGCATGGCCGGCCCATCTCATACCCCTGGCGCAGCACATAGTCGGTCTGGCCGGTGCCGATTTCCTGCTCGGCCAGCATGCCGATCAGCGCCGCGGCGGCCGAGCCGGTGCCCGGGTCCTCGCCCAGGTCCATGCCGAACATTCGGGCCGCGATGTCATTGTCCTTCTCCTCGGGCGTGAGGGTGAAGACATAGGCCGAGTTATGCTCGTGGTGGAACACGTCGTTCCAGGCCGTGCGGTTGACCTGCACCTTCTTCAGCACCTGGGCATCGCGGACGGGGACAAGATGAAAGGTAACGCCCGCCGAAAACACCGCCGGCTTGAACACACCGCAGCCGATATCCTCGACCTCGATCCCCAGCGCCTGAGCCATGCCCAGCCGGTCCGGCAGGTCGGCAAGGCGCGTCGGCAGGCGCGGCAGGGTGAAGCGCGCCTCGCCGGTGCGCCGGTCGATGCGCTCGAACAGCGCCGTCACCAGCCCCACCTTCTCCTCCATGCGGATGGCCGAGGCCCGGCTGTTGAGGCCCAGGGTAACCGCTGCGCCCACGGTCGGATGCCCGGCAAAGGGCAGTTCCTGGTAGGGCGTGAAGATGCGCAAGGCAGCCATGTTGCGTTCGTTCTGCGGCTTGCAGATGAACACCGTCTCGCTGAGGTTGAACTCCCGCGCAATGGCCTGCATCTCGTTGTCCATCAGCCCGTCCGCCCTGGGCACGACAGCAAGGCCATTGCCCTTGAGCGGCGTCCGCGTGAAGACGTCGAGGACGAGATAGGGCAGCTTCAATTGCTGGCCTCGGGCAGCGCATAGTCGGCGCGCGACTTGCCCAGGTAGTCGCACAGGGCGTCGACGGCCACTGCATGGTCCTTCCAGCCCGGCAGGCCTGAAATGGTGAGCGCACCGACAATTCCCGCGCCCGGCACACGGATGGGGAACCCGCCGCCGGCAATCACATACTCGGCCGGATTGGCGCCGGACTGCTCGGAGAACGGCGCCTCGCCGCGTTCCAGCACCAGCCGGTAGCTGGCGCGCTGGAAGCGCCGCACGCTGTTGACCTTGCGTCGAACCCATTCGGCATTGTCGGCGCTGGTGCCGGGTGTTGCCGAAAAGAACAGCTGCCGGTCCCAGGTCCGGATGTCGACAACGAGGGAGAGACCCTCGGCCACGGCGCGCGCCCGGATCGCCGAACCGATCTCATAGGCGACGGCCTCGTCGAAATTGGAGAGCACGAGCTCCTGTTCCTGGCGCTTTACGCGCTCGATATCGTCTTCAGTGTTCATGGCTCAGTCCTGATGCGCCCGTGTCCAGGCGTCGAAAAGCGGCTTGCGGTCCGCGATACCCTTGGAAAAATTCGCCAGCGCGGGGTCGATATCGACCCAGGCGGCCTTGCTGTCGATCCAGATATTGCCCACCGGCTTGGCCCAATCCATGTTGTCGAGCGTTCCGGCGCGGACCACCTTGATGCCTGGCGACGTCGGGTCGTTCCACATCCAGCCGTGGCAACGCGCACAAAAATTCATGCGGATGACATTGCCGCTATCGGCCGTGCGATCGTAGCTGGCGGTTTCGCCAGTCACGTCGAAATCCTCGGTCTTGACGATCATCGACATGGACCAGGCCGTGCCTGAAAAGCGCTGGCAGTCCTTGCAGTGACAATTGTAGACGCTGAGCGGCGAGGCCTTGAGCGTGTAACGCACCGCCCCGCACGAACACCCGCCTTCAACCGGAAATTCTGGTAGCGCCATGACTCGCCTCCCTCGCCTGC
>CBFGPB010000003.1:0-31341 GCA_965650545.1 uncultured Devosia sp.
CGCGCCGCAGCGGCGGGCAACGGCATGGATTACGACAATGCGACAGGGGCGACAGGGGGCCGCAGAGGATAATCGCCTTTTAGGGCGAGAGGGCGGCCCGGGCTACAGGCTCGAGTGCCTGGCTGACCGACTGGTGTCGACCCCACGACTGTCATTCGCGACTAAAATAAGTTTACCCAAAAGCAGACACAGTCTGGTTACTCAACTTCAGGTGCAGTAGCCACTTCAGTGATGAATGCCGCCAATGGCTAGTCTAGTTTGCTTTCAGATGAAGAGGTTGTCCGGCCAACGCGCCACCCCGACACAATCCGCTCGATGCGAATGTTTTCAGAGGTCAACAGCGGCTCTTCTTCCAACATCTGTACCTTGCCGTTCGGCTCGATTGCGAAGTCGGCGGTGAAGAGGCCGCGCGCATAGACGACCAATGTGGACTCGAGGAAACGCCCATTCTCATCAACCGCAATCGCAGCATCGGTCGACCCCTCATTGGCCATCCGTTGGCGTTTCTGGCGCAGCTCGCCGAACTTGTCTTCGAGCAGGGCCACATTTTCATCGGACAAGGTCGTGCCGGTCAGCAGATGGCCCTTGAGGTCATCCGGTCTGGTGACGATGTGGAACGGCCCCTCGCCGGACTGCACGTAGGCACAGAAGAAATTCAAGTAGAGTTCGGCAAAGACCCCGCCCGCGAGATCGATTGGCACGGTGGTGTTGAGCCGATGTAGAGGATCTGACTTGCCGTGCAGCCAGATTGCCGCCTCGGGTCCGAAAATCATGTTGAGCGATCGCGGCACCCCCCCATCATCGATCAGGATCTCCACCAGATCGTGACCCTTGTAAAAGGGAAGAGAGGTGCGACGGGCTCGAATTGCATCGGCCAGCTTGGCGCGGGTCGATGCGCGGAAATCGGTCATCGTGGATCGAGCGCGCTGGACAATTTCGATCACTTCCTCCGGGTCCAACTCCTGCCAAATCGCGTGGAACGGCAAGGGCAGATGCCAAGCCGCAGACGTTGAGGCGCGATCGCGCATTCTGGCGGCCTCCTGCGGGGAAAGCAGGCCGGAATTAAGGTCATAGGCGACGCTTGGAGATTCAATCCTAGCGTCGTCCGTTTCCCGTATCTTGTCGCGTTCGATCAGCACATCTTCCCGCTGCGCAGAGTCTTCGGGGAGAATGTCGAGTACGGCATCGATCGCCGCCCGCAACAGGCTGTATTCCCGTTGTGCAAGTCGCTTGAGGACCTGGAAGTCGGCCAGAGCTTTCTCCGCATTCTGTTGCTGGCGAATGCGCTCCAACAGCGCCATTGCCAAGCGCCGGTCAAGTTCTACGACAGACCCAAAGTTCACGCTCCAGTCCTCCGCTGCAAGCCAGCGGCCAATGTCCCCGCCGGACTTAATATCGATAGATGACAGCGCCATAGTCGCTTCGACAACGGCATCGTCATGGTCGTTCCAGGCCTTCTGCACGTCGGTCGACTGTTCGACCTGCCGCAGCCAATCGATTGTCCTGTGCATCCTGATCTGTTGCAGCCTGGATGCGAAGCGCCCATCCACATCCGCCGCCAATCCGCCAAAGGATACGGCGAGTGCAAAGCCGCGCAACGCCAGGGTGCGACCGAGGACCTGTTCGAGAGCGGTACCCTCCGACTTAACCCAAAGTTCCTCTATGGCGGCATGGACTATGTCTGCTGCGCCATCGAACAAAAGTCTGGACCAGAGCATGTAGATGCTGCGGTCGGCGCCGGTTTCCTCGATGGTCGTCATGGCGTTGCCGGTTGCCCCCAGCCACTCGGCCAAGGTCAGTGCTCGCGCCGACGTCATGGCGAAGCTACCTACTATGTTCAGGGTATTGTGTACCTCCGCCAGAAACACATCGCCGATACACAAATGCATCGACGCTGCGAACGTGAGCGTGTCCTGTTCGCTGGCCGGACTCAGGAGGACGTAGTTGGCGATGACGTGATCGAGGTACTGTCGGTAGTGATGGCGGAAGTCGTGATCCGATATCCGCCTCGCCTCCAACAGAGGGCGCAGTCGGCTTGGAACTTCGGCAAACCGCATGCCGATGATATCGCTGGTCTGGTCCTCAAACCCATGGACAAACGGGAGCGACAGGAACATTAGAAGATTACTGTCGATCGCGAGGCGATCGACGATCGGTGCGATGGCCGCGGCAACCATGTGCCATGAAGCCTGCATCGCCCCGGCATAGGCCGGTTCCTCCATCTTGTGCGCCAGAACCGTGGCCCCTGAGAGCAAGGCTGAACCCGCCTGGCGGACATCGTCGTCGGGGACCCCGGAATCGGCCACCAGTTGGGCCAGTAATTCGCAGCCCTTTTTCATCACTAGGTGCTGCATGGCGATCGCCAGCGGCGTGTCATCCTCCCCGCCTTGGTCCGTGTTGAGTAGGGAGATTATGATGTTGGGGAAGGCCTTGAGCGTTGGATGAAACGTATTCCAGTCGTCGAACTGGTCCAGTGCTGCAGGCGAGTAAGCCAGATTGATTGCAGCAAAGACATCCTCGCGGGGCAGGCCATTCATCGAGTAGCCGAGCGCCGCCAGAACCCGAACCGCAATGGAGCGGTGCAGGGGCAGTGCCGTATGGTGCAATTGCGTCAACAGCGCCTGCTTGATTTCGGCGTGCCTTGCAGTGTCGTCCTCATTGAGCGCTGAAGCGTGCCGTCCACCCTTTTCCCTGTTGCCGCGATCGACCCAAAACACGCTGTTTACACATCTTGCGACTGCATCTGTCAGGGGCTCTGCAAGTTCCGCCGTGGGCACCACGAACAGACTGTCCCAAGCCATCGAGAAGACTCGACGCAACAGGCCATCTGCCCTGCCGATCACGTCCGGATGAATCTCTGGGTTCATCCGGCGTCCGCCGCCATCCCGGTGACCTTTGTAGATTGCACTCCTGCCGAAGCCGGCAGCCATACCGGTAAGCTGGCTCCCCTGGTTGCCGGTCCCCGACCCAAGGGCAACACCTGGTTGGTCGAAGCTGGCACTCATGGACTGTTCGGCTTCTTCCCGCCCCGCTTCCTCTGGTTCGTTGCCATCCTCGATGTTGATATTGACATTGATGGCATTGCCGGCAACAGACGCAATCTGTTCGAGGATTTTCGCCCGGTGCTCCAGATAGGCCCGATCCTCTACGCCAAAGGTCTCCAATTTCTCGAGCATGCCCAAGACCTTGTCGAGCACGTCCATTTCTTCGTTCGTCCGCTGATCCGGATCGGCGCGTCTGCTGAGATCGGCGCAAATATTGCGCAGAAACGCGGACCTGCGAACTGCCTCGAGCGATTTGCTGTCAGTGGACACCGCCATCGTCTCCATCATGTCAGCTCCGGAAGGAGGAAATTTCGCTCAGCCATAAACTGGGGATAGTCCTGCGCCGCCATACGCAGAAAATGCAGCGTTCTGTCAGGATGATGCTGGTAGGCCAGCGAGATTAGGGTTTCGAGATCGAGGGCCCATTCATTGAGCATGCTCAGTTCTTTGCCTTTGAGCACGAAGAATTCCCCGATCAGGTCGGGTTCGAGCGGCGCAAATCGTTCAGGGCCCTCGGCTCCGGTCATTTCGATGCCGGTTATGGTCTGGATCAACTGCCATTGCAGGCTGTCTGGCATGCGGCGTTGTCGCCGTTCGGGCAGCATTTCCTGCATTTCTTCGGGCATCGCATTGCGGATAGTGTCGTAATGTTCGATGTCGATGCCAGCGGTCGCCGTGGCGAGACGCACGGCATTCTCATGCTGTTCCAGCGCATGCGGGCTGCCCGAGTCGCAAACCAGGTGCCAGGTCGCCTGCCAATATTGATGTCTTTGCCGCTGCAGATATGCCGCGAACAGCGTGAAACGGGCCTTCTCTCGGTCGGCAGAAGTGCCGATTTTGTCCAGTTCTCCGTTTTGCAGGGCCTCCGCGACCATCAAGGCAAAGAGTGGCCGCATGAAACGGTCGAAGCGCCTCAAGTGCTTCAACAAGGATTCCGCATCAAGCTGGATTTGTGCCGTCCCTGAATCCGCGGCGAGCCTCTGCATCCGCGCCCGCATCAATTGCACGATCTCGTCGTCAGAAAGATCAGCCAGGGCCAGGCGCCGGCCACCAGGTTTTCTTTCCGCTGCCAGGATTTGCCCGCGATAATCCGAGCGCGAGCGTTCCAGTTTGCTGAAGAAGGGGTCATTGGAATTGCGCAGGATGATGATCAGCCGGATCAGCGGTCCTTCTTTATCCGCCTTGGCATACTTCACCCAGTTGTCCAGAAATCCGGGCAGTTGATCCATGGAATTAGTGGAATAGTCGACGACCATAAGCGTGTTTTCGCGGATTCTGTCGGCGGCAGATTCCAGCCAGTCCTTGTCCTGAATGAAGTCAGTGGACGCGAAACCGGCGCTCATGAATCCGAGGTCCGGCGCCTTGGCAATCAGTTCTTGGCAAAGCCGGCTTTTGCCTGTGCCACCTTCCCCGCAGACCGCCATCCAGAGGAAGCGCTCGTCGAGGGCATCGTCGCCAAACAGCGCGCGCCGTATTATATCGAGGTCTTTTTCGCGTCCGACAAACTTGTCGCGCGCGGCACTGAAATGAAAGCGGTCCTCGCCCACGATTCTTCCGGCAGGATCGCGAAACATGTGGTTGAACGCCCAGGCCTCCCGGCCGGAGGGGCCGGAGGACACTGGCGCGCGCTGCAAGACGTCGTCCAGCCGAGTTTCGAGCCGTTTGAGTAGCTCTGTCACCGCGGCATGGTTGGCCTGCTGGGCGGAGGCTATGTCCGCCAGCTGCACGGTTTGGAGGAGCCTGCTGAGAGCCGTGTCTTCTTTAATTTCCTGGGCGTAGAAGTGGGAGAAGGCATAGTTCCAGCGGTCGTCCAAATCACAGCTTTTTTCCAGTCTTTGCCGCGCATAGTCGCCGTCAGCCCAGCGGCCTTCGGCAATGACCTTGTTGATGATGTGCTGACCTAGAAGGTTCACCGCTGAGTCGATTTGCGCCTCGACCTCGGCTCCCGCGATTGAACTAATGGCGAATTTGCGACCAAGAAGGACGGCGTCTTTCTGGTCAGGCATCAGGCTGTCGATGGCTTCCTGGCGACGTCTTTCATCGGCCTTGTGATGCAACTTGCCCGTGTGGGTTTCCAGCCAGCCGTAAGCCCGTGCTGCGGGTGCTCCCCGCGCGAATATTCCACCGGTCCAGGCGGCCGACATGATCGCGCCGCCTGCAGCCTTGCCCGCCATATCTTCGGCCGTGCTTTCGTCCATGCAATACCGAGTGGCCTGAAGCGCGGAACGCAGCGCCGCGCGCTCGAACACCCTGTTTGGGGGCAAGTGTCCCTGTTCAGAGGCCTGTCGAATGCGTTGATCGACCTGGCCCAAGGTAAAATCGGTGACCTTGCCACAGACGTAGCCGAAGGCGAACTCCCCGAGTTTGTCGCCAATCCACATCGAAAGTGCCGTAGCTGCAACTACCTCTATTCCAGTCATTTGGGCGTCCGGAAATTTTTCGTCGTGCCAATGAATTATGTCCGTTGAATTCAGTCAACATGATTCAACTTGATCAATTGAGGCAGCTTGCATCCAAAAGACGTCGATGGTCTGCGTGCAGTGAAGTGAATTTGACATAAATCGCGATACTTTCATCTTGGATGATGGGGTTATGAAATTCCAGCTTATGCGGAAACTCCAAAGCCGATGAAGTTGACCAGCGACGCAACCAGTTTTCATTGTGAAGATGCAAAGACAGGTAGTCAGAGAGAGGCATTCTTCCGACGGACTCTACTCACCACATTTACCTTCCATCGGTGGACGATGTGCGAGTGGTCCACTGGCCTAGCTAGTATATGACAGCTTACTCATGAAAGTCTGCCAGAAGCAGACCGTCCGCTCCCCACCCTGCCATCGCACGCAGCAGGAAAAGCATCTGTCGGAAACCTGCCAGCGCAGTCTGTATGATCGATTTGTGCGCCCGACGCAGTGAGCCTAGACGTGCGATTATCGCCTGCGGTTCGGTCCCGGCTGCACCTCTAAGCCTAATCCTAGACCTTTGAGCGCCGCCAACCAGCCGCACGGGCTTCGGCCTCAGAGCAGAACCAGCGCTCCCCGTGCTCTGGTCGGATTTGAGTTTCGTCGTAGTACTCTTGGCCGGGGAGATGGTAGATGCGCTCGCCAGTGTGGACGCTCACATTGCCCTTGATATTGCAGGCGCCGGAAGTGGCTTGGGCAACGAAGGCCGCCGCGGAGTCAACTGATAGGCTACCGTCGGAAAAGCCATAGACGCCCGCGAAGCCGATAGCGGCGGCGGCGCCCAATGCTAATGGAAGGGATGAGGGTCTCTTTGCCATGGCGGCATTACGCCCGAACACGGCGTCGTCAGCAACTCACAGTATTTCTCGCAGTAAACATTGCGTTGACCTTTCCGCTGGTAATGCTGCGACAAAGATCGGACCCAGCAAAGTCTGGCAAACTGGAATAAGACTTCAGAGCCTGGCGCTGCGGCTGAAAGTGCAAGTGGGGGAGTGGATGGCACGAGTATGGATCGAAACGACACGGGCATATCATCAACATGGCGGAGAGGGCTGGGAATTTGGCACCTGCCTCTGGAGCCCCGCCAGGAACAAGGCAGGTCGCGACAGCTATGCCCTCATGCGTGCGCCTGAGGCCGGCGACACGGTGTATCATTTCTACGACCATGAGTGGGACGATGGCGTGGAAGAGATGCGCTTCTGCGCCGTATCAAAAGTAGCAAACAAGGTTGTCGAACGCGCCGATGAGCCGCCGATCGCTGGCGACTGGGCAGGGCGAGATAGCTACTACAGGATCGATCTAGAAGGCTTCGTGCAGCTCGATACCCCGCTTTCGCTCTCGAGATTTAGGGCGACATACGTCAATGAGTTGCTTGCGGAGCTCGTGGAGGACAGGCCGAGGCATTACCCCTTTGCTCAATATCGCGACGAGGTTCGCACCAACCAGGGCGCCTACCTGACGGAGGCAACGGCCCGCCTTCAACGTCTACTGGCTGATGCGCTCGGTATCGAGATAGCAGGGGCAGGAAGTGCATCGTCCAACGCGAACCACATGGCCTTTGCAGAGGGGCAGCGGCAAAAGCGGGAAACGTATTTCTTCGCTCGTCACCCTCAGCTGGCAAAGCAGGCAAAGGCGCACTATGGCCTTCAGTGCATGGCCTGTGGGTTCGACTTCGAAGAATTCTATGGGCCATTAGGCGCTGGTTACGCCGAATGTCACCACCTGAATCCTCTCGCTGAACGGCCTGAAGCCGAATGGGGCAACGGCACGCTTACTCTCCTCAGTGAGGTAGCGATCCTGTGTGCCAACTGCCACCGGATGGTCCACACGCAGCGGCCGCCTATTCCGGTTGAGACGTTGCGTGAAGCAATTGAATCCGCGCGGGCCACGAATGCACCATCACCCAACATCTAGCCCAGACCGGTATTCAGCGGCGTCAATCGGACTCGGTGCTCTTCTCAGCATCGCGGAGCAATGCTTCCGCAAGAACGCAAAGCCTCCTCAGTTCGGCGTCAGGAAGGCCTGACGCCGAATTCAGCAGGCGCCCCAGGAGATCGGCGCGCTCGGAAGTGCCATTATGTTCCCGGTCAATGCCAAGGAGCCAGTCCGGCGTCGTATGCAGCGCCCCCGCGATCTTGACCAGCGTCGCAAGGTCAGGCTCGCGGCGCCCGTTGGCGTAGTGTGCATAGCGCCGCTCGTCTAAGCCGGCGCGCCTTCCGGCCTCTGCATTTGAAATGCCAAGCTGCTCCGCCCGTTCTCGAAGACGTTGTCCAAAGATGTCCATAGGAACGATTTGTTCCTCAAAGGCATCAATGCGGCCACGAACGTTACGGAATGCTTCAGGAACAAAATGTAGCCTCGTTACGCTCAAGCAAGTCGAGGTGAAACATGCAGCGGACTACCTTTGGAAAGCGAAATGCAGCGCAATCCTTGCAGTCGCAGGCGGGCGCCAGAAAGCGCCACAATCAGCCAACTACAGTCGTAGCTGGAATAGTTGGGGCCATCGTGTTCGGCAGCGTGGCAATCGGTGCGGCATCTCTGTTCTCTCCGCCAGCGACATCGGCGGCGGATCAAGAGGATCAGCTTTGGGTCACCTCCCAGCGCCTGCCCCGACACACATGCCCTTCCACCAGCTGCGGAGTAGTTGGCGAGCTCTACTTCCGGGAGGGGGTAACCCCGATGGAAGTTCAGGATGGTTGGGGGCGGATCTCCCGAAGATATGACGCGGCCTGCAGCAACGGCCGCAGCGACTACGTGGACAGTGGAAACGACCAGTGCACGCGGACAAACGGTGTCGTTGACGGTCAGTTTGCCGAGTGGGTCCAGCTCGAGTTCCTGTCACCGGAGCGCCCAGCAGACCCCGCCGAGGGTGCCATCGGCCTGGCCAAGGTCGTTGGTCAGTCGGATGACTTCAACCTGTACCAAGCCCAGTTCGTCGGGGGAGCTCAAAGGCTGATCGAGGCGGGTGCATGCACGCAATCTCAAATCGAGGAGCACGGTGGATTTGTCGCCTCAGTAAATCTCAAGCCGCGTAAGGCGTACTTCGTGCACTGTGGCATGGAGAAATACTACCTCGACGTCTTCACGATGGAAATATTTCGCTAGCGTTTAGGTCGTATCGAGGTCAGCGTTGGAGGATGACCCGTCCACGTTCAATGGTGACGCAGCATCTGGCAGTATTCAGCATACTGTAAGGACACGTGACCCCAGGCCTGAGAGTTCGCCCTAACCTTTGACTGCTAGGCGACTGACCAGGGGTTCGGCAACCTAAAATGGACGCGGCAACCGCCAGGCGCCTTGTTGCGGCAAGAGCTAAACCGGCCAAATGAGCGTCCCCTGGCGCCTATAACTCACCCTCATCCTTGGTCAGAATCTCAATTTAGATCGTTCGGGCTCGCGAGGTGACTGCGTGGAGTATATGTTCCATTTGACTTATCGTAACTGAGCAGTCCCTCGCTCTCCCTGCGGGTAATATTGACATTGGTATATTTCTATATTCACTGAGGAGCTCCAGCGAAATAAGCAAGTTAGGAAGAGACGGTCATGCGCGCATTGATCTATGTTGCCTACCTTAGCCTATCCCTAGCGGGGCCGGCTGTGTCCGCCCCGATCGAAATCATGTCGTGGAACGTCGAGAATCTGTTCGACACCCAGGACGATCCCACCAACCCCCACGACAACACGTACCTGCCACTCGCCGACAAACAGGCAGCTGGCACTGCCCATGTCGCCTTGTGCGAGCAACTCAACCCCAATCCAGGCTTCTTTCGAGAGCAGTGTCTGACCCTGGATTGGAACGACGGTACTTATGCGACGAAGCTTGGTCGCATAGCCGATGTTCTCCTGACGCTGGGGGACCTGCCGGAGGTGTTGGTGCTGCCCGAGACTGAAAACGCGCAGGTTATCGACGACTTGGTGGCAAAGCTCGGGGCAGGGGTCTACCCCACCATAGTCGCCCTGGACAGCAGCGACGAACCGGATAGCCGTGGCATTGATGTTGCCATCGTTTCGACCCTGCCGTTGATCGGAAGCGCCGTCGCCCACAAGGTGGACTTCAAGGGCGACACTGACATTTGCGGCGCCACGCGCGACATTGTCGAGGCGACGGTGGCGTTACCTGACGGCACACCGCTGACTGTGCTTGGCGTACATTTTCCCTCACAGGGCAACCCGGTGGAATGCAGAATTAGGGCCTTCCAGCAGGTGAGCGAAATACGAGAGGCCAAAGGTGAGGATGCTCTCGTCGTTCTCGCCGGCGACTTGAACTTCGAATGCTCAGAGCTGGCCTCCCCAATGTACGAGCGTTTAGCGTTCCGGGGTGGGTGGTATCTGTCCCCGGTCATTCTCGCGGGCTGCGCTGCCCCGGGATCGAGCAAATTCTTTGACGGCTTGCTGTCCTGGAACACTTGGTCTTACCTGGACCAAATCCTTGTATCGGCGGGACTAAGCCCCACACAGCCCTCCGCTCTGAACTGGTTTGCAGACCTTGGCAGCTTCCAAACCGTGGTCGTTCATGCGGAACAAATTCAGGTGGACGACCAAGACCGGGGTTTTGTCGAACCTCGACGGTTCGATCCCGCTTCAGGTGAAGGCATCAGTGATCACTGGCCAGTTTCAATCCGATTGCTGAACCGTCGAGTGGCGGAGCCTTAGTTCCGATGGGGGATCGGATCAGCTAGTCATCGAGCTTGTCTGCACCGTCTGTCCTGCCGTCTGTCCGCGGAACCTCGACCGCTGGGTGGCCCGGGTTCCGCCCCTCTCGTCCTGACTCTCTCTCCGCCACTTCCTCAAAATTCAATTCCTTCAACGCCTTGCGCGTCCTGCACCTGTCGTCTCGCGCGTTGAGCCGGAGCGCCTGGATCCGGACGTGCCGCAGCCCATCGGCAACGATGGCGGCGGGCGTGGCGAAAAAATTCGCATCGCCATCTTGTCGCTCCGCTCGTCCATGCCAATGTGAATTGCGTGACCGGGCCCCTCTGGCGTCGTCGGCGAGAACCGCGACGCGATGTCGGATCACCTCGGCAGGGCCCGCGGGCATCTGCGTGTGGTGCCCGATCATCGTCCCAGGTCCCATGCGCACTCCCTCAGCTCTGTCGAGCAGAACCTGAGAGGAGATCATGCATGAGCAAGGACAAATCCCCCTTCCAAGACGACATATTCCTGCGCGGCGCCCGCCTCAGGGCCCGTCAGAGTGCCGATGCGCGCGAACTGCGCCACGAGGCCGGCCTGGCTGAGAGCGAAGAGTTTTTTCAGGCCCTCGTCGCCGCCGTCGCGGTGATCGCGCATGCCGATGGCCGGCTCGAACTGGCCGAAAGGCGCAAGCTGGTGGAAGCGTTCATCACCAGTTCGGCCGCGAAGGGTTTCTCGGTCACGGACCTCGCCCACGAGCTGTCCGAGCACAGCCGCGCCTATGGCTATGACCCCCACGCAGCCGAACACCGGGCCCTGGCCTGCCTTTCCATCAGCCTGATCAGTGGTGAACAGCGCCAGTTGATCCGGCAGATCTGCCATCAGGTGATCACGGCTGATGGTCTCGTGCACCCGGTGGAACTGGGTGCACTGCATCGGGTCGAAAGGGCTCTCGACATTGCCGGAGGTGCGCAGTGACCTGCAGCACTTTTGGACTCTGCAACCCGGAGGTCTGCGAATGGACGTCCTGACCAGTCTCTTTCTCGGGCAGCCGCTCTGGATGTGGCTGGGTTTCCTGGGCCTCGTCATGGCGCTGCTGGCCTTCGACCTCGGCGTCCTCCATCGTGACGGGCATGAGATCGAGGTGCGCGAAAGCCTCCTGCTTTCGGGCTTCTATATCGCGCTGGGCCTGGCCTTCGGCGGATTCGTCTGGTGGCAGCTGGGTGCCCAGTCAGGGGTCGAATACCTGACCGGATTCGTGGTCGAGAAAAGCCTCGCCATGGACAATGTCTTTGTCATCGCGATGATCTTCGGCTACCTGGCCATCCCGCGGCACCTGCAGCATCGGGTGCTGTTCTGGGGCATCCTCGGCGTCATCGTGCTTCGGGCCATCATGATCGGCTTCGGCGCTGCCCTGGTGTCCGAATTCGGCTGGATTCTCTATGTCTTCGCCGCTTTCCTGGTCTTTACCGGCATTCGCATGCTGATGATCGGCCATGAAGAAACGGATCTGAGCCAGAATCCGGTTCTGCTGTTCATGAAGAAGCGCTTCCGCGTCACCGAGACCCTGCAGGGTGACCGCTTCTTCGTGCACCAGCACGACCCCAGGACCGGGCGGATGGAGCGGTATATGACCCCGTTGTTCCTCGCCCTGGTGATGATCGAGATCGCCGACGTGATCTTTGCCGTGGACTCGGTGCCGGCCATTTTCGCCATCACCACCGATCCCTACATCGTCTACACGTCCAATATCTTCGCCATTCTCGGCCTGCGCGCGCTCTATTTCGCGCTCGCCGCCATCATCCACCGCTTCGCCTACCTCAAGCAGGCCCTCGCCGTCCTGCTGGTCTTCATTGGTTCGAAGATCTTCTTGGCCGACCTCCTTGGCTGGGAGAAATTCCCGGCGGAGTGGTCGCTTGGCGTCACGGCGGTAATCCTTGCCAGCGGCATCTTCTATTCGCTCTGGAAGACCGCCCGGGCAGTGTAGAAAATTGGGGGCGCTATCACAGCGTCCCCAATCTCCACCATCCAGTTCATTGGTACATCGTTCCTGCGGCCCGTGAGCGGATCACTCCAAGCTCAGAAAGCGTAGGACAGGATCTGGGCGCTCTGGCTGGTGAGTGGGCCGCGACGGCACACCTCGCCCACCTGCTTGCTGTCGCAATACCGCAGCATGGCGGAAATGGTGGGTTGATCAAGCAGCCCATGCTGAGGCCCGTCGTAGAGACCGATCGACCGCAACTGGCCCTGCACCAGATAGACAAAGGCATTTGGGGCAACGCCGACGAGATTGCGCAACAAAGATTCCTGATCGTCAGGCGAAAGTTCCCCGATCCGCCCGGTAAGCGCGGCAAAGTTCCCGTCCCGCACGGTGGCGGCCTCCATGAGCAGTGTTTCGACCAGCATGTCGCCCCGGCCAAGTCTGGGCGCAATCATCGCCAGATAAATCTGCGCCCGCCCGGCATCCGGAGCCACGAGCACCACATCCCCATCTCGGCTTCCATCGCGAAAGAGGGCCAGGAGCCGTCTGGCGGCGGCCAGGTTTCCGGCGGCGGCCTCGCTCTCGAGCAGGGCAATCGCGGCGTCGGGATCCTGTTGCAACCCATAGCCATAGAGATGCGCATTGGCGATGCCGATGACGGCCTCCTCGGTCCCGGCAGCGAGCGCCTCTTCCAGCATGGCCAATCCTTCCGCCTGGGCGCCCGGCCGGTAGAATCGCCCCTCCGTCAAGCCGCGTGCCAGGAGATAGCGGGCAAAGCCGTGGCCCATGGCGACAGCCTCTGCCAGATAGTCATAGGCCCGCGCGCTGTTGGGCGGCACGGCGATGCCGTCGCCATAGATTTCCCCCAGCCGCAGCAGTGCCTCCGGACGGCCGGTCTCCGCCGCCTGCTCCAGGGCAGCGATGGCTCCGGCGCTGTCGGGGGCACCGACATCGCCGCTCAAAAGCAATTCGGCCAGCAGGAGCGATCCCGTTGCATTGCCGCCCTCAGCCTCGTCGCGCACTATCTGCAGACCCATGGCGGGGTCTGCCGCCACGCCATGGCCGCGGGCGAGCATTTCCGCCAGGCGAAGGCGCGCCGAAGTGCTGCCGGCGCTGGCAGCCTTTTCATAGGCAGCGTATCCCTTGCCCAGATCAACCGGGACGATGGTTCCCTCGCTCCAGAAGTCACCGATCCTCAGCCATGCGTCGACCCGACCAAGGTCGGCGGCCCGCTGGTAGGTCGCGAGGATTTCGGACGGATCGACACTGGCCCACTGCAGGCGGGCCAAGGCGTCGCCCAACAGCATCATCGCATTGGCATCCCCGCCGTCGGCGGCCCGCTGCAACAATGCCAGTCCCTTTTCGGGCGCCGCATCGAGCGCTTCGGGAATGCCCTTGATGTAGAGCTCGCCCAGGGCCACCAGGGCAGCCGGATAGTCATCGGCGGCCAGGGTCTCGAGCATGGCGAGGCCGCTGGACAGATCGGGCTCGGTTCCCTGTCCGGCGATGAGCATCTGCGCAATGCGCAAGGTTCCACCCGCTCGACCGGCGGCGGCGGCCTGCCGGTAGTAGTCGAGGGCGCGGGCATAGTCGACCTGTCCGGCGCCGCCTTCACTGTAGTAGTCACCCAGGCGCAACAGGGCATCGGACGGGTCCGCGAGTCCGTTGCTGGCCACGCCGGTGGGCGGGCTCTCTTCCTGCGCCCGAGCCCAAGGCCCCGGAACCAACAGCGCAACCAGCAAGGCGCTGGCGGCAAATCGCGCAAGGCCGCCTGTCATGGGTCCGGCTCCTCCGCCGGGACCGGCTCGGCGGCCTGGAGGTAGTAGGCCACGGCCCGGTCCCCATCGGCCGGCACGAGGATACCGTCCCGATAGATATCACCCAACCTGAGCAGGGCCTCCGCGCTGCCCAGGGCCGCCGCACGTTCGTAGGCAGAGATTGCACCCTGCGCATCGACGGAACCGGCTGCACCGGCACTGAGCAGGTCGCCCAGCATCAGGAGAGCGCCGGTATGTCCGCTCCTGGCCACGTCCTCGATGAGGAGGAGGCCGGCGGCAGCGTCCCTCGCGATGCCCTGGCCGGACACGAGCATTTCGCCGGCCCGCAATTTGCCGGTCTGGCTGCCGGCGTCCCCGGCGCGCCGGAAGTTCTCGAATGCCTGCGGCGGGTCCGCTGGGACAAGCGTGCCGGCCAGGTAGAGTTCTCCCAGCCGGAGCATGGCATCGGTTTGGCCGAGGCTGGCCGCCGCCTCGTAAGCCTCGATGGCCCCGGGGCCGTCCACGGCGCCACTGGCCGGGTCAGAGAGATGGTCGCCAAGCATCAGCAGCGCCTGTGCATTGCCATTGGCGGCGACTTCACGGATCAGGGCCAGCCCACCGGCTGGGTCGGCAACGTCGCCCTCTCCGCGCAGGAGCACTTCGCCCAGCCTGAGCTTGCCCGTGTCGCTGCCCAGCTCGGCGGCACGGCGATAGTAGTGGGACGCCGGCTCGAGGTTGGCGGCAGCGGTGCCGCCACCCGATTGCAGATCGCCAAGAAAAACCAGCGCGCCCGTCTCGCCCTGGTCGGCGGCGGCGCGCACCATGCCAAGACCACGTTCCGGATCGGCCGTTGTGCCGAGGCCAAGCGCCGTCATTTCCCCCACCCGGAATTGTCCGGTGAGGTTCCCCTGATCTGCCGCCCTTCTGTAGTAGGCCAGTGCCCGTTCCGGCTGCGCCGGAATGGCTGTGCCGCTGCGGTAGAGGTCACCCAGCCGCAGGAGCGCTTCCATGTCCCCGAGGGTGAGTGCTTCCTCATAGGCGGCGGCGGCGGCAGGCCCGTCAAACGCACCGGGCAAGCCTTCGCTCAACAGGTCGCCAAGCACGACCAGGGCACGGGCATTGCCCGTCTCGGCCAGCTCGCGGACCAGTGCGAGCCCCGCCTCGACATCCCTGTCCGCTCCTTGTCCCCTGGCGAGCATTTCACCCCAGCGCAATTGCCCTGTGTGGCTGCCCGCCTCGGCGGCCTGCCGATAATAGTCCAGGGCAGCGGCGAGATCGCGCGGTACGACTTTGCCTTCGCTGTAGAGATCCCCCAACCGCATCAGGGCGTCCGGCTGGCCAATGGTGGCGGCAAGCTGATAGACCCGTGCCGCGGTTTCCTCGTCAGGCTGTCCTGGCCGGCCCTGGGCGAAGTGGTCGGGCTGAATGACCGCGCCGATCGTTGCGTCGATATCGAGGGCCGCCAGCCGCAGGTAGTAGGAGAGGGCCTCGTCGCCTCCCCGTCCGTCGACCGTTCCCGCACGGTAGTGGTTTCCCAGCGCGACGAGAGCCGCTCCCAGGGGCACCGAAAAGCCGGAGCCCGGCTCCGTCCCCTGGGCGGCGGCAGGTGGAGCCATGATTCCGGTGCCGGCCAGGAGGGCCATGACGGACAGGACTGTGAGAATCTTGGGACATTCCACCGCTTCCGTCCTCCTCCGCTAACGATCCCGGAGCGCGTGGTCGACGCGCCGGATCATGCGCCAGCCCTGTGCAAGCCATCGGTCCGCAGGGGGGGCGACAGGCAGGCCGATGCCCAGGACTGCACTCATCAGGGCGTCGCGGTCCATGTCCTGGGTGACGATAATTCTCGAGAGGCAGAATGGGTCTTCGGCGTCCGAACTCAGGGCGTGGCGAACGCGGCAGGCGCTGGTGAAGCCGGCGGCCGCCACCAGGCTGCGGGTGACGGCGCTGCCATAGCCATGGGGATAGGCAAAGGTCTCGACTGCTCTGCCGAGGCCCTCTTCGAGGATGGCCTTGCTGGCTTCGATTTCGACGCGGGCCCGGGCGGGCGGCAGCACGTCGAGCTGCGGGTGGGTGAGGGTATGGGCGCCGCATTCGATGCCCCAGCCGACAAGGTCGCGCAGTTCGGACCAGTCGAGCATGGGCCTCTCGCCCTCGCCCAGGTCGTCAAGCCAGTCGCTTGTCTGGCCGATGCGCCCGGCCACCACGTAAAGCGTGGCGCACATGCCGAGCCGATCCAGCACCGGCAGGGCGCCGAGCCGGAAATCCAGAAGTCCGTCGTCGAAGGTGAGGGCGATGGGGCGCGGGGGCAGGGGCGTCCCATCGCGGATCGCCTTGGCCAGCCGCGAAACGGTCAGCGTGGTATAGCCGGCATCGGCCAGCCAGGTCATCTGATCGGCGAACCGCTCGGGCGTCACCATCCAGCGGCGGTAGCCCGGACTGCAGGTGCGATCGATGCTGTGATAGAGAAGGATGGGAATGGCACTCATCCGCCCGCGCTCCCCTGATGATGCAGGTTGCGCTGGTAGCGCCGGAAGGAGGCGCGGCTCCTGAGATAGGCCGGCATGCCGGCCAGGATGCCGCGCCGCTCGCTCCAGCGCAGGGATGATGGATAGTCTGGGGGCAATCGCGCATTCTTGGCAGAGGCTCCGCCGAGCAGATGCGCCACCCCGGCCGGCAGGGCCTTCAGGTAGTGCCAGGCCGTCTCCGGTCGCTCGAGGAGGAACTTGGTAAGGTAGGCGCCGAGGCCCACACCATAGCCATAGGCCTGCTTTTCCATGCCATCCACGCCCCGGCGGTGGTGATGCCAGACTATGGCCTGGGGTTCGTAGACGATCTGGTAGCCGGCCTGAATGACCGAGACGAAGGCCGCGAGGTCGTCCCCGCCGCGGGCCAGGGTGCCGGCGCCCAGGGCGCCGTCAAAACCGCCCATGGCCTCGAGTGCCCTGCGGCTGAAGGCCATGTTGGCGCCCGAACCGAAGCTGCCGGCCGCAAAGGGAAAGAGCGGGCCGGGCGAGCGGTGCTCGTCCAGGTCGAAGACGCGGCGCTCCAGCCCCTTGCCGAAACCGCCATGCCGCTCGGTCCAGTATTGGGCGCGGGTCTCGAGTTCGGCGGGCAGGATCAGCCCGGTCACGCAACCTACGCGGTCGGACGCTGCGAAGTTGCGCAGCAGAGCGGCGAGCCATCGCGAGTCCACAAGTACATCGTCGTCCGTGAAGGCGACGACGTCCGCTCGGTTACCCTGCAGCCCCGCATTGTGGGCATGTCCCAGCCCGGCGCGATCCTCGCGGCGATATTGGATGCTGTTGTTCGAAGCATAGTGGTTGCCGATCAGGTTCCGGGTGTCGTCGTTCGATGGGCAATTGTCGACGACGACGATCTCGAAGTTCTGGTGGCTCTGCACCAACAGCGAATCGAGGCACTTGATCAAGGACTGGGGACGATCCCGGGTGGCGATGACGACGCGGGCAAACTGGCTTGAGGGTGCTTCCTGCGGTCGGGCCGTAGCCGGGGCCGCTCGCGTGCCGGCAAGCAGTTTCGAAAGATGGTCAGCGCTCAGGTTCTCCCCGTAGAGCGGCACTTCGAGGAGCCGCACCAGGTCTCCGCCGGAACGGATGGCGCACAGGGCGCCGCCATAGCGAAGACCGGTTTTGGCGTCACTCGCCTTGATGCCGATGCGGGGACCATCGAGATCGACTTCGACGATGCGGATCGGCGCGAAGGCGACTTCGGGCGCTGGTTCCCCGGTCGTCCGGGCGCGCATGCGCCCCTGCAGGTAGCCCCAGCCGACGCTTACCAGTCCGGCGCCGATGGCAAGGGTTCGGGCCGGACCGGACAGGTCGAGCCGAAGGCCATCGCGGATGCCGCGCCAAACGCCCGTGGGGAGGGTGCTCTTGAGGTACTGCCGTTCCGTGGCAAGGCTCGACTGGGCGCCGAGCGCGCTGGCCAGCGTGGCCTTGGAGCGGCCCTCCTCCTGGCAGCGGCGGAGGAAGTAGGACCAGGTCTGGCGTTGCCCGGACAGGATGTGGCGCACGGCGATATCGGGATCGTAAAGAATTTGCGAGGCCGGAAAGGTCAATCCGGCCCTGATGCACAGATCGGTCTCCTCGCATCCCGCACCATTGTCACCACTCCGTCCCTGGCCCTCGCGGAAGGCTCCTGCCAAGGAAAAGACGGCCCGCCGGAAGGACATGTTGCAGCCGATCAGGTTGCGGACGGGGGTGACCGTTTCGGGCAGGCCGAGATAGCTGCAGCCGACGACCCAGTCGAACTCGCGCGGAAACCAGGCGGGGCGGCCGTGCGTCCAGACAGGGTCTATGCGACCTCCCACGCCCATGACCGTCAGGTCGTCGTAGTGGGCGAGCAAACGCCTGATCCAATCGGGCGGCGCTATGGCGTCGTCGTCGAGAAAGGCAACGATGTCCCCAGTCGCGGCTTCCACCCCGGTATTGCGCGCACCCGACAGGCCCTTGCCATGGCGGTTGGCAAGCCCCCGAACGCGCGGAAATTCTGCTGCCACATAGGCCAGCAGATCGGCATTGTGGTCGATGACCGCGATGACCTCATGCGGGCCCTCCTGCTGGTCGAGAACCGAGGACAGCGCCTGGCGCAGCAAGGGCAGGCGCTCGGTTGAATGAGCGCAGATGATGATGGTGGCTCGGTTGCGCGCAGACATGCTGTATCCTCACAGGCAGCGCTTCGACCTCACTCGCCGGGAAGCGGCACGCCGCTGCGCGGACGGTAGCGCGGGGGAGCGGGTTCGGGCGGCGGGGCCATGCTCAGTTTCATGATGGTGGAGAGCACCCTCCAGCCGTCGGGTATGGTGCGCAGATTGCTCGTCCCATGCACCCGGCGCGCCTCCATGCTGGCGACTTCGGCAATCTTGAGACGGGCGCGCAGGGCCTGCACGTTGAGGCTGGTTTCGATTTCGAACCCGTCGACATCGTCGATCGAGAGGCGTTCCAGCGCATCCCGCCAGAAGGCATTGTAACCATAGCAGAGGTCGGTGAACTTGCCGCCGAAGCGCAGGGTCACGAGCTTGACCAGGCCCCAATTGCCGAGGAACCGGTACCACTCCATGTCATCGGTGCCCCCGCCCTGCAGGAAACGCGAGCCCTTGACGAAATCGGCCCCCGAAAGCAGGGCGCCCACAAAGGCCGGGATTTCACCCGGGTCGGTCGAGCCGTCGGCATCGAGCATAACGATGATCTCGCCCTTGGCAGCCTTGAAGCCGCATCTGAGGGCCGCGCCCTTGCCCCTGCGATCCTGCTGGACCACCCGAATATTGGGCATCAGCTCGCGGGCCACTGCCACGGTTGCATCCTTGGAATTGCCATCGACCAGGATGACCTCATCAACCCATCTGGGAATGCGCGGCAGGACATGGGGGAGGTTTTTCTCCTCGTTCATGGCCGGGATGACGACGCTGACACTTGGACGGCCCCCCTCGATCCGTCCGGGCCAATCCTCGCCCTGCCGACCCTTTCCCGCCGGGATAGACTGTCTATCGATCTTCTTTTCCTGCATCGGTGCCTCCTCATCGTGCCCAGCACTGCCTCCCCCAGAGTTGTGAGACAGGTCGAGTTACTCTCGCTCTTCGCCGGCCGTAAAATTTGTTCGTGATCAAGCGCAGTTAACAATGCGCCGCGCCGCAGGTTTGGAGTAGGGACAGTAGTCGGGGAAAATTTTAGACTAAGGTCTGGTGCAGGCTCGAATAAGCGAGGCTCTACAAGCCGTTTGAGTCCCTTGACCTGCGACCCTCGAGCCGACCTGGCGGGAAGATCGGATTTGCCGGGCATAAGTTCAAAAAAGACCAATTGTTAACTTATTGTCGTCTTCTTTGATCACGATGAATCGGGTCTGATTGTGCGCGCTGATCTCAGCAGCGGGGAAATGGTGCATTGGCCAAGACCGGCGACCAATTCGTAGACGAATGGCAGGAAGCAACGTCTCGCTGGGATGAGTTGCAGGCTCGCCAGGATGACCTGCGTTCGCAGCTTCTTGCGCCCGGCCTGAGCGACGCCGATCGCGAGCGTCTGCACGAACTGATTGCCGATCTGTCCGGCCAGTTGGCCCAGGCCAAGGACAGGATGGACGGCATTATCCGGAACGCTCGGCAAGGCCGTGTCGGCCGCACAGGCGACTTCGTGGTTGCCGAGATGGGGCCGGACCTGGTCTCGGACGAAATCAGCACGTCCGAGGACGCCACCACGATACCGCGGCGCGGCCAGAGCTGACGCGCGCAAGCCTCCGTCTTAGCCGAGACCGGCAAATTCGATGAAGCGTCTGGCGACGAACCAGGCCGCTACGGCCATGGCGATCATGCAGAGGATTGTCTGGCTCTGCACCAGCGGAGAGTGGACAGCGCCTCCGGCGGCCACCGTGACCTGCCGCAAGGCAAGGAGCATCAGCACGGCCAGCAGCGCCCCCTGTCCCGCGGCTTGGCGATTGCTCAGAAGTTCGGCGGCAATCGCCTCCCGCACCGTGACGGCAACTGTCAGGTGCCCCTCGCCTTCGCCGCTTTCGGCCACCGAAACGCGCGCGGATTGCAGGCCGGGCTCGGCGGCGAGCGCCGCGCGCAGGGCGTCCACCCGCTCCGGATCGTAGCGCTCCCCGATCGAAAATGGGATGAGTTCGAGCAGTCTGTCCATGGTGAAGGCACGCGCATCGACAAGGGTCACGGCGCCAAAGGTAGCAGCCTTGCCGGGGTCAAGCGTGAGCCGGACAAGCGCCAGCCCCGTCAGGCGGTCGGGCGTTACCTCGCGGCCTGTAACATGGGCAAACGGGAAGCCCGACGTTTCGAGGCGATGCACCAGGTCCTCGGCCAATTTCCCAATGACATCGCCGCGCGCGGGAGATCCGATCGCCGTCCTGGAAATGGCCTCAAGGTCACCGGCCCATTGCGGATCACTGATCTCGGGGAGCGAAACGGCGACGGCACCGATCGCATAGCGGGTGCCGGGATCGGGGCGGAACTGGTAGACGGCCGTCGCCGCATCGAAGACCCATTCCACGTTTGCATCGAGATAGCCAAATCCCGCCATGACGGAACGCAGCCTGGCCTGCTCCGCCGCAATGGCTCCGGCGGTCGCCGGCGTGTCCGGGTCGAGCAGGCCGGCCTCGGCGCGTTCATCGAGATTGAAGCTGACCAGGAGGGCCTCGGCCAGCGCAGGGTCCGTCAAATGGCCGGTTCGGAGCGCAAAGTCCTGAGCGGCGGCGGCACCGGCCAGGGCTATGAGCACGATGATGGCTGTGATTGACCGCAGCAGGTGCAGAAGTAGTTGTGATACCTGGCTGCTGCCAATGCTGTTGGACAAGAAGCATTTCATGTGTAGCCTCTCGAAAAAGCGATAGTAGCTGACGGGTTCGGCACCGCTGGCACCTGGACGCTGCACATAAAGACGTGACCTTCATCTGGTCCGCCGCTTGGGAGGGTGGCATTTCATGACCTGGCGTGTCGAGTCGGGACATCCCGCCGAGGCGCAACCGGCTTCGACGCAGGGCGCTTGGCCTGCCACGAACCGGTCCCTCGCTGCCGTCACGTCACCCGTTCCGCAAAGTGAATGGGACCAGATCTATCGCAGCGATCCCGATGCCTTGCCGACGCAATCGTGGCGCTGGGCCCAGGCCCTTGTCTCGGCCGGCCAATTTGCCGACAGGAGCCGCCTCTACACATTCGATGATGGCCGACAGGCGCTGGTGCCATTGTTCCGTCGAGTCCATCGCGGTCCTGTCCCGGGGCGCCTGTGGTCGCAGCCGGCGGCTTGGGGCTTTGGCGGCGTGGTTGCCGAAACCCGTCAGGATGCCGCGTATCTTTCGGCGATCCTTTCCGACCTCGAGCGCGCGTCGCCGCTTGGCGTGGGCCTGCGCCCCAACCCCCTGCATGCCGCGGCCTGGGCGGAAGCTGCACGGGGCTGGACCCGCATTGAGCGCAGCGCCCATGTGCTCGACCTCGACGGGGGCATGGCCAGCGTTTGGGAAAGCCGGTTCAAGCCCCGCACCAGGACAGCCGTCCGCAAGGCCCAGTCGGCGGGCATGGATATCACTTGCGGGAGATCGGGCGCCCTGATCGAGGAATTCTATCGCCTGTTCGAACAGTCCGTTGTCCGCTGGGCAGGCAAGCAAGGCGAACCCGTGCCGCTCGCGCTGTGGCGGGCCCGGCGGCGCGATCCTGTCGAGAAATTCCACGCCATGGCCAATGCCATGGGGGAGGGATTCCGCCTGTGGCTGGCGCGCCATGATGGGGAGGCGGTCGCAGCCATCGTCGTCCTGCAGGACGCCAATGCCCATTACACGCGCGGCGCCATGAACGAGGAACTGGCCGGTCCGCTATCGGCCAATGTCCTCCTGCACTATCGAGCCATCGAGGAGGCCTGCGCGGCCGGCTGCCGCTCCTATCACATGGGCGAAACGGGACGGTCCGAGGCGCTGGCTCAGTTCAAGTCCCGCTTCGGCGCCGTCGCCGTACCCTATGCCGAGTATCTCAAGGAAAGACTGCCTGTTTCAGCACTGACGAGGGGTGCCAAGACCATGGTCAAGCGGCTCATCGGGTTTCGCGATGCGTGAATGTCCGGCTCTCGCCCTGGCCATGCTCCTTGCCGTCCTTCTCACTCCGGTGACGCCGGGCGCGCGCGCCGCGCCGCCGGAAGGATCAGGCTGGCAGCAGGTCTTCGGCGAGGAATTTGCGGGCGCCGGCCTCGACACGCGCACCTGGACGCGGTGTTACTGGTGGGATGACGATGGCTGCACCAATCTCTCCAACAATGAGCTGCAGTGGTACCAACCGGACAATATCTCGATCGTCGACGGCCATTTGCGGCTGACGGCGCGGCCCGAGGCCATTTCCGGCCATGAGGGTCGGATTTTTCCCTATACATCCGGCATCGTGACCACCGGCCGCGACTATGAGGAGCGCCAGCGGCCGGACCGGTTTTCGTTCACCTATGGCTATGTCGAAGTGCGGGCCCGGCCACCGTCCGGCCAGGGCCTCTGGTCGGCCGTCTGGATGTTGCCATCCGATCACGAGAGCAAGCCAGAGATCGACATCATGGAAGTGTTGGGGCACAGGCCCGACACGCTCGAAATGCACTTTCACTGCGGCTATGGCGACTGTGCCGGGCGCAGCTATGGCAGCGAAGTGGCGACGCGCGACCTGACACAGGACTGGCGGGTCTACGGGCTGGAATGGGGTCCGGAGGCCATTGTCTGGTATCTCGATGGCGTCCCGCGCTGGCGCTTTACCGACACGGCTGCCATTCCGAACGAGCCGATGTATCTGCTGCTCAACCTTGCGGTCGGGGGAGACTGGCCCGGCGATCCGGATGCGAGTACCCGCTTTCCGGCTCATTTCGACGTCGACTATGTGCGCGTCTGGCAGCGCTCATCGCCATGACCCGAACCGGTGAAGGCAGCCACGACGATTCGCTGGACCGCCGACACCCGCTTGCCTTCGCCTCTTCTCTCCTCGGCGCCATGCTGGCCAATCCGCTGACGCGCAATGGCTATGCGCTGGTGGCCAGTTTCGCCATCACCTCCATTCTGGGCGTCGTCTTCTGGATCGTGGCCGCCCGCCTCTACCCGCAAGACCAGGTCGGTATCGGTGGCGTCGTCGTGACCACGATGATTACCATCAGCAGCGCATCCCAGCTCGGCTTCGGCAACTGGCTCAATCGTGAACTCCCGGTGGCCGGCGCAAGCCGGGCAAGGCTGATCCTTCTGGCTTACTCGGCTGGGGTGACGGCTTCTTTGCTGCTGGCGATGGTGTTTATCCTTGCGGCGCCGGCAATCGCCCCGACCCTGGCTCGGGCGCTCGACACTATCTGGCTGACCGTGTGGTTTGTCCTCGCCGTTGCGGCCTGGACGCTGTTCGCCCTGCAGGACAGCGTGCTGGCCGGGCTCAGGCTGTCCGTCTGGGTCCCGGTCGAGAACGCCGCCTATGCGCTGATCAAGCTCGCCCTGCTGCCGGCCCTGGCTCTGGTCACCGTCTCGGGACTGGCGCTGTTTGCGGCCTGGACGCTGCCCCTGCTGCTGCTGATCCTCGCCGTCAACCTGCCCGTCTTCTGGAAGGTGACGCGCCCTGAGCCCGGCGAGGCCCGCAGTCCGATCGATGTGCGGCGCATGGCGCGCCTCATCGGCTGGGACTATGCGGCCGGCCTGGCGCTGACCACCGCCCTCGGGGTAGCGCCCATTCTCGTGCTCAATCAGTCCGGTCCCGATGGCAGTGCCAGCTACCATCTTTCCTGGACGATCACCTATGCACTCTATCTGGTCGGGCGATCCATGGGCATCTCGCTTCTGGCCGAAGGCGTTGCCTCGCCCGGCCGATTGCGCGCCCTGACCGCCGATGCCCTTCTTCATGCCCTGGGGCCAGTGGTGGGCGCAGCGGTGGTCATTGTTGTCGGCGCGCCGTTCATCATGAGCCTGTTCGGGCCCGGCTATGCCGCGCAGGGTGGCGACATCCTGCGCATCCTGGCCCTGGCCAGCATCCCCTGGGGATGCGTGACCATACAGCTCGCCCTGGCGCGGGTGAGGGGCGAAATGCGCATGATCTTTGCCGTTCAATCGACAACCCTGCTGCTGGTGGTCGGTCTTGGCCTCTTTCTGCTGCCGCTCTTCGGACCGACCGGCATGGCACTGGCCTGGCTACTGGCTCACATCCTGGTCCTGACCGGGCTCGCTGCCCTGCACCTCCGCCGCGCAGGGCGGGAGGGCGCGATAGCCCTTGTTCTCGATATGGCCTCGGCCCTCGCCCGCATTGCCGGCAGGGTCTGGATGCGGCGCCGCAAGGCCGGAGCGGAGGAGCTCCCCCCGGCGCGGTTGACGCAGATCCTCGAGACCATCGGCCAGCCGGGCGCCACCACCTGGCGTCCGTTGAAAACCGTTGTCTCCTATAGCGACAGCACCATCGTCTTTCTGGGCGATCCGGCGTCCCCGACGCCGCGCGCCGTTCTCAAATATTCTGCGAGCCCGGAAGGCATGGCCGCCTTGCGCCGCTGCGTGGCGGGAACGGCGGCGGTGAGCGACGATATGGGTCATCTGGCGCTGGATTTCGAACTGCCGGTCGTCCTCGCCAGCCTCGACGGGCCAGAGCTTGTGGCGAGCGTCGAAACGGTGATGCCGGGGCAGGATGGGCGTCGCGCCCTATCCGGCCACGACAATGGCCCTGCCTTGAAAGGGGCAGTGGCAGCCATTCGCCGCATTCATGGCGCCCATCCAGCAGAGCGGATCCTTGACGAGGCCTGGGTCAATGCGTGGATCGACGGACCGATAGCGCGCGTCTCCAGCGCTCCCGCGGTCCTGCTGTCCCCGCAAGGCAAGGCGCTGGCCCTGAGAGGGTTTGGCGACTGGCAGCGTCGTTTCTGGCTTGGCCGCAAGGCGATGCTTGGCAGGTGCCACGGCGACTTCACGCCCGACAACCTGATGTTCGAATCCGGGCCCGGAGGCCCGAGGCTCACCGGCATCCTCGACTGGGAACAGACACGACCAGACGCGCCGGCGGAGCTCGATATCGGCCTTCTGATCCTTGCCATGCGGATGCGCGATCAGGCCGGCCAACTGGGCGATGTCGTGCGGCAGTTGTTGGACACTCCCCGACTCGACGTCAGGGAACGGTATTGGGTCGGGGCGGATGCGGAGGCCTCGCCGTGGCGCGATCCGGAATGGGTCCGGGCGATCACCGGCCTTGCCTGGCTCCGCCACGTGGCCGCGAACCTCGAAAAGTCGCACCACTATGGCCGCAACAGGCTGTGGCTGGCCCATAATCTTGACTGGGTGCTGCGCAAATTCGTCGGAGAGCGGTAGGCGGCGGTTGATGGTGACCGAGGACACAAAGCGCGATCTGGTCGCCGAGCCGACCGTTGGAGCGAGCCTCGCCGCCCAACTGGTGTGTCTTGTCGGTGCGCTGGTCGTTTGGTTTGCGTGCCTGCCCCTGATCGACGCCGAGGCGCTCAACGACTTCGGCCTGGTTGCCGCCCTGCCGGCCGGGATATGGGTTGCCTATGCGCTGCTGGTGGCGACATTTGCCATCAACATGCTCGATCCGCATCCCGACGGTTTGCGTGCCGGCCTCACGCTGGGGGGGCTCGTCGCCATGCTCCACCTCACGCCGGCCCTGGCCTACGGCACCTTGCGCTATTCCTGGGCCTGGAAGCATATCGGCGTCGTTGACTACATCCAACGCCACGGGGCTCTGGACCCGACGGCCGACTTCCTCGCTGCCTATCACAACTGGCCGGCGCTGTTCGTGTCGGTTGCCTGGCTGGCCGACCGGCTCGGATTGGGCGCGGTCGAGCTTGCCCAACTCGCCGCTTATGTCCCCTTCCTGCTCAACCTGGCCTACCTGGCCCTGCTGCCGAGCCTCTATTCCCGCCTAACGGAGGATGTCCGCATCATCTGGTCGGCCACAGCCCTGTTCACTGTCGGCAACTGGGTTGGCCAGGACTATTTCTCGCCCCAAGGCGTCGCCTTTCTGCTCTATCTGGTGGTTCTTGCGCTTTGCCTTGGGCCTCTGGCCAGACCGCTCCGGCGGCCAGGTGCCCACCTGCATGCTGGCGGGAGGATCGAACGGCTGCATCAGTGGCTGAATTCTGCGCTGCCGCCACCCTCAGAGGTGTCCATGCCGGCTCGCATCGGGGCCACGATTGTTCTCCTGGTCACAATTGTGGTCATGGTGGCTACGCATCAATTGACCCCCCTGCTGCTGATTTCGGCGCTGGCGGGGCTGGTGGCGCTGAACCGGATCAGTGCCGCCTTTCTGGCCTTTGCCGTCACCGCTGAAATTGCCTGGCTCTTCTATTTTGCCGGTCCCTTTACGGCCGCGGTCCTGCCCGAACTGCTGGCCGAGTTCGGCAACACGGCCGGTTCGGCGCTCGGCAAAATGGCGGATTTGGGACAGGTCAGCCCGGGGCAGTACTGGGTTTCCGCTGCCGCACGGGGTCTCACAGGCCTCATCGTCGTCGGCGCCTTGCTTGGTGGACTCTATCGGCTCCTGACCCATCGCCGGGATGGTGTGGCCGCCTGGCTCGTGCTGGCGCCGCTGCCGCTCATCGTGGCCACGTCCTATGGCGGGGAGATCCTCTTCCGCGTCTATTTCTACGCCTTGCCCGGCCTCTGCTTTTTCGCGGTGGCGCCGTTCGAGACCCGGTCGAAGCCAGAGACTACGCGCCTGGGCAGCGCCTCGTTCGCTTTTCTGCTTCTGGCGCTGGTGCCGGCCTTCGTCCTCGCCAACAATGGCAAGGATCAGCAATACCGGTTCTCGCCCGACGAGATCGAGGCTGCAACCTGGCTCTATGCCAATGCACCGGCCGGTTCGCTTCTCATCGAGGGATCGCGGAGCTATCCCTCGCAATTCCTCAACTACGAGAACTTCGTCTATGTGCCGATCTCGGAGGAAGATCCGGCGGTCAGGCAGGACATCATCGATGATGCGGCCGCCGTTCTCGGGCGGTGGCTGGCGCAGTCGGGCCGTGGTGGGTTTGTCATCCTGACCCGCAGCCAGAAGGCCAGCGTGGAGGATATCGGTATCATGCCAACGGAAAGCTTTGCGAGGATCGAGGCAAGCCTGCTGGCCTCTCCCCGCTTTGTCCTCGTCAAGGCCAATCCTCACGCATTGGTCTTCACCCTCCACCCCCAGGCCGGCAGTTTCGATCCATAGACCGGGCGTCTGCCGGCATTGACAGAAGCGGATGCGGCGGCCATGCCGGTCTTTAGATGCTCCAATGCCAATGGAAGGGTTTGCATGGCCCGCCTGATCGCCTTCAACAAGCCCTATGGGGTATTGTCCCAGTTCACCGGCGGCGGGCCGGGGGAAACGCTGGCCGATTTCATAAAGGTGCCCGGCGTCTATCCGGCAGGACGGCTCGACAAGGACAGCGAGGGCCTGCTGCTGCTGACCGATGACGGACAGTTGCAGGCGCAGATTTCCTCGCCGCGCTACAACAAGGAGAAGACCTATCTGGTGCAGGTCGAGGGCGAGCCTTCCGAGGCCAGCCTCGAGCAGTTGCGCCGGGGCGTCAGCCTCAAGGATGGTCCGACGCGGCCGGCCAGGGCGCGCCGGATTGATCCGCCCGACCTCTGGCCACGCGACCCGCCGGTGCGGTTTCGCAAGAGCGTGCCCGACAACTGGATCGAACTCACCATCACCGAGGGCCGCAACCGGCAGGTGCGCCGGATGACGGCGGCGGTGGGCCTGCCCACGCTGCGCCTTGTGCGCTGGCGGATCGCCGACTGGACGCTGGAGGGGGTGCCGCCGGGAGAGTGGCGCGAGGTGCAGATAACAAAAGGCCCGGCACGTCGTTAACCGGTGCGCGCATAGCACCAATGAAGGGCTGGTGTTGCACCCTCCTTTGCCCTATTTCCCGCATAAAGAGCCGGACCATGTCGGAACCGGTCGGGTTGGAGGACGATCGATGTCAGCCCAGACCCCGCGCAAGCGCATCACCACCCGCGATATCACCGCCATGCGGCGCCGGGGCGAAGCCATCGCCATGCTCACCGCCTATGACGCCACCATGGCGGCGCTGGTCGACATGGCCGGCGTCGACATGATCCTGATCGGTGACAGCCTCGGCAATGTCGTGCTCGGCCACGAAACGACGCTGCCGGTGACGCTGGACGACATGATCCGTCATGCCGCAGCGGTCAAGCGCGGCTCGTCCCGCGCCTTGCTGGTCTGCGACATGCCCTTCGGTTCGGTGACCGATCCGGATGCGGCGCTTGAAAGCGCAGTGCGGGTGATGAAGGAAACCGGCGTCGAGGCGGTCAAGCTCGAAGGCGGGCTCGCCATGGTGCCCACGGTCAAGCGGCTGGTCGAGCATGGCATTGCCGTGGTCGCCCATATTGGCCTCACGCCGCAGGCCGTGCACCAGATGGGCGGCTATTACATGCATGGCAAGGACGACGCCTCGGCCACCCGCCTGCGCGAAGAAGCCAAGGCCCTCGAAGCCGCCGGGGCCTTTGCCATCGTGCTCGAATGCGTGACGCCGGCATTGGCGGCCGAGATCACCCATATGCTGGCCATTCCCACCATCGGCATCGGTTCGGGGCAGGACTGCGCCGGCCAGGTGCTTGTGATCAATGATCTTATTGGGCTCAACACGTCGCCGCCACCCAGCTTTGCGCGGCCGCGCGCCGATGTGGCGTCGGTGATCAAGGCGGCTGTGGGTGACTATGTGGCCGAAACCAAGGCAGAACGCGGACCCATTCCGCTGCCGCGCCGGGCCGACTGAGAATGGCCAATATCCTCATTGCCATTTCCGGGTCGATCTCGGCCTACAAGGCTGCCGATCTCGTCAGCGAACTGGGCAAGGCCGGACACCAGGTACAGTGCCTTTTAACCAGCAGCGCCAAGGAGTTCGTGTCGCCACTGGTGCTCGAAACGTTGAGTGGCCGCAAGGCGCGGTCCGAGCAATTCGGACCCGATGTGTCGGGCACCGAACATATCGACTTTGCGCGCTGGGCGGATCTGATGGTGTTCGCGCCGGCGAGTGCTAACATGCTGGCGCGCCTCGCTTTAGGGCTGGCGGATGACCTGCCATCGACGGTGGCATTGGCGACGGAAGCGCCGATCCTCATCGCGCCGGCGATGAATACCGTGATGTGGGAAAAACCCGTTGTCCAGCAGCATCTTAAGACGCTGGTCGAGCGCGGCGCCACCGTTATCGAGCCGGCTTCGGGGCTCCTGGCCTGTGGCGAAGTGGGCGTGGGCAAGCTTGCGCCGGTGGCGACCATCGTTGCCGCGATCGAGGGGGCGCTGCGTCCCGTGGGGGTCCGGGACCTCCAGGATGAACGCATTCTGATCACCGCAGGGCCGACGACAACGGCCATCGATGCGGTGCGCTACATCACCAATCATTCGACCGGCCGCATGGGTGCTGCCATGGCCGAGGAGGCCCTCAAGCGCGGGGCGGTGGTGGACTATGTGCTGGGCGTCGACAAGGGCGTGGTCCGCCCGGTGCCCCCGCGCGGGTCCGAGGGCCGGTTCCACCTTGTCGAAGTGCGGACCGCCGAGGAAATGGCTGCCGCCGCGCTTGAGCGCCTGCCCCAGGCGACCGGCGTCGTCGCCACGGCCGCGGTGATGGATTATTCCGTGGCATCGCCCTCGGCCAGCAAATTGAAGCGCGCATCCGATGCCATCGCGCTCGACCTCGTGCCCTCGACCGATGTGCTGGGCAGTTTGCGCAAGGCGGCGACGAAACAGTGGTTCCTCGGCTTTGCCGCCGAGACGGACAATGTCGAAGAACATGGCGCGGGCAAGCTCAAGGCCAAGGGGCTCGATTTCCTCTTCGCCAATGAGGTCAGCAAGCTGGGGGCCAAGGGCGCGACCGGCTTTGCCGTGGGCACCAATGCCGGGGTGCTGCTCTCGGCCAAGGGGGAGCGCCACGAGCTGGCGCTGGGTGCCAAGGCTGATATTGCCCGACAGATCTGGGACCTCATCGCATGACCATCATTCTCCGCGACAAGGCCAGCCTCAGGGCCTGGCGCGCAAAGGTGACCGAGGGCACGCGCGTTGGCTTCGTGCCCACCATGGGGGCCCTGCATGAAGGCCACATGAGCCTGATGGCGCAGGCGCGCAGCGTGGCCGACGTGGTCGCCGCGTCGATCTTCGTCAACCCGCTGCAATTCGGGCCGAACGAAGACCTCAGCCGCTATCCGCGCCCCATCGAGGCCGATATCGCAAAGCTCGAAGCGGCGGGCGTAGATGCGCTGTTCCTGCCAACGGTCGAGGACATGTATCCGACCGGCGCCTCGACGCTGGTCGAGGAGACCATGGTCTCGGGCCCGCTCTGCGGCGCCATGCGTCCCGGGCACTTCAAGGGCGTCACCACGGTGGTGCTGAAGCTCTTCAACCTGGTGCAGCCGCATGTGGCCGTGTTCGGGCAGAAGGATGCGCAGCAATGCGCCGTCATCGAGCGCATGGTGCGCGATCTCGACGTGCCGGTGGAAATCGTGCGCGGCCCGATCGTCCGCGAGGCGGACGGGTTGGCGCTGAGTTCGCGCAATGTCTACCTCTCGCCTGAGGATAGAGCGGCCGCGCCGCTGATCCACAAGAGCCTGCAGGCTGTGGCAGCGGCCTATGCCGCAGGCGAGCACGATGCGGAAAAGCTGCGCGCGGTGGGCCTCACGGTGCTGGCGCAATCGGACCGCATAAGGCCGCAATATTGGGATGTGCGCGACCCGGAGAGCCTGGGCGCGATCACCACGGTGGGTGCGCACGGGGCGCTCTGCGCCGTGGCCGCGCATCTGGGCACCACGCGGCTGATCGATAATCTCGTGATTGGGCCGGCGGGGTAGGGCCCCCACCCTGGCGCCGCTAGCGCCATTCGGCGCAGCTGCGCCCCGCCATTCGCGCATAGCGCTCATGGCCTTCTCGTCTCAAGTCTCTCCACCGGAGAGACTTGCCCTTCGGGACGGGTCGAAGCCCACAAGGGGGAGGGAGACGATGAACATGACGCTCGTTTCCGGAAAGACCTATT
>CBFGPB010000004.1:0-26975 GCA_965650545.1 uncultured Devosia sp.
GGTCCTGCCGGTGACGGAGCGTGTCGACCACGTCCATCGCCAGCATGACTTCATCGAGAGGGGCAGCGGCCTTTGCCGTCGCGTCACTCATTGCGGGCCTTCACCAAATTGCCGGTCGCCTCAGTTGCGCGTTTCGAGCAGAAGGGCATTGCCCTCGGCGGCCAGGGTGGCGAGACGCCGCTTGCCGTCCTCGACCGCGTCGCGGATTTCGGCGGAATTCTTGGTCGAGGCAATGCGCATTTCGTTGATGATGGTGCGGCTCTTCTCCTGGAAGTTGACCACCGAGTCGACCAGCTTCTTGACCGCATCGGCGCGAACCGTCGGGCCATAGCCGGCCTTGATCGCCTCTTCCTGGACCTTGTCGCCGATCTCCGAAAGGGTCTCGAGCGACTTGCTCATCCCTTCCTTCATGGCATTGAGCGTCTCGGTCGATTCATGCAGGCCAAACATGCCGGTGAAGGAGGCGGACAGGGCGGTCAGTACGGTTTCATTGGTCGAGAAGAACGAGATCGACTGCTGATAGACCCGCTCCTTGGCATTGGTCGTCTGCATCAGCCGCGCCATCACCACTTCCGACGTGTTGTAGGAAATGGTGAGGTTGTCCGAGAGATCCTTGGCGATCTGGTAGCGCTTTTCCTCATTCTGCATTTCGCGCAGGCGTTCGTCGCGCGCCATCTCGAGGCGGGCGCGGTCGGCCGGGACAGTGCCGGCATAGGCGGCCAGCTCATCGGCGGCCTTCTGCAGGATGTTCTTTTTCTCTTCGAGGCGCTTTTCGGCGGTCTGCAGCACTTCGAGCGCCATCACCTCGGCCTGCTTCAGCGCGCCGCGGAAATCGCGATAGGCCTCGAGAATGGTGTGCTCGCGGTCGATCTGGTCCTTGGTATCGGCAGTGACGGAAAGATATGTGTCGCGGATCTTGTTGAAGCGCGTGGCAATGTCGCCGCGGCTCACCTTCATCCAGACGTTGGACACGCGCTCCATCAGATCAATCTTGTTGTCCTGGAGCTGGTCAACCATGCCCTTGGCATCGTCACGGATGGAATCGAAGCCCTTGGTAATGTCCTCGTAGCGCTCGCCGATCTTCATGGCGGCGACCTGTTCGCGCACGACTTCGTTGAAGGCGCTGGCCTGGCTGAGCGTGCGGCCAATCAGGATGACGCGGGTTTCGTCGAGCTCGGTAATCTGCTGCAGGAGGCCGGTAATCGGCGCCTCGCCCTGCTGTTCGGGCCAGATGCCGAGGTCGCGGATGGCGTTGACCGCCTTGTCCAGATACTGCAACGGCTTCTCCGCCATCACCGAAACGGCCGGTGCGGGTGCGGTCGTGGTCACTTGGTCGGTCATCCTGGACTCCCTGTGGAACTGGCCGATCTGGCGGAACTGCCGGTCTGCCTTAGATTGCGTCTGCCGCCCGGCCTGACAATTGCAACTGCATGCCCGGGCAACTATTTAGTCCATATTGGTGCGAAAAAGCCGCACGTAAAGAGTTGGAAATTGCCCATGCCGGTTCGCGAGCGCAGCGCCACGACCGTCCGCCCCGTTCCGGGGGCCGGTGCCTGATGGATTTTGGCGGACGCTATCGCATCGCGGCCGATCGCCTGGCGGTCTGGAACGCCCTCAACGATCCGGCAATGCTCAAGGCGGCCATTCCCGGCTGCAGCCATATCGACTGGTCCGGCCCCACGACGCTCGATCTTGCCATCACCGTCAACCTGGGCGTGGTGAAACCCGTCTTCAAAGGCGAACTGGCGCTCTCCAATGTCGTGCCGGCCCGGAGCTACACGCTCTCCGGAAGGGGGAAGGGCGGGCTTCTGGGTCTGGCCGAGGGCAGCGCCGACATTACCCTGGTCGAAGACGGAGCGGAAACTGTCCTCTCCTTCTCCGCCAAGGGTGGCGCGTCGGGCCAGATCATGAAACTGGGCAAGGCCATTGTCGGCAATTCGGCGCAGAAAATCATCGACGGCTTTTTCGAGCGCTTCGCGGCGGCCATGGGGGTGGAGATCATGACTCTGGATCCGGCCTGACCCGGACGCATTCAGCCTTCCTTTACCACGTCGGAATTGATCGCAAACGCGCCATGATTCCGCCGTGGCCGATCGGCTAGAGATGAGGCGGTTCAACGCAATTTGTCTCAAATCCCGATCATGTCCACACAGTCCCGCGACAGCCTTGCCCTCTATGTCATTGCCGCCCTGGCCGTGCTGGCGACCATGTATGCCGACGTGGACCTGGGCCGGATGTTCGACGCCTTGCTGGCCCGGTTCTGACCTCGAGGCTGCTCAATTCGTGTCATCATCCTGATGGCGCCTGCGCAAATTTTGACCATTCGGAAAAATTTCGCGCCTCCCCTCTTGCAGCAGAGGCCATTGCACGATTTTATCCCCTGTTAGCGCACGCAGATCGACCCATGGGCTCTGGTCCCGGTGCTGGTGCGAGACAGGGAGACTCAATCAATGAAAATTTCTTTCCTTTCCAAGGCCGTTCTCGGCGGCGTTGCCCTCAGTGCCTTGATGGCCGGTGCCGCCATGGCCGACGGCGCCCTCGTCTATGATGGCGGCGGCAAGTTCGACAAGTCGTTCAACGAAGCAGCCTATACCGGCGCCGAAAAGTTCAAGGCCGAAGGCGGCGCCTATCAGGACCTGGAAATCTCCGGCGACGCCATGCGCGAGCAGGCCATCCGCCAGTTCGCTTCGCGCGGCAACAACCCGATCGTGCTGCCCGGCTTCTCGTGGGAAACTGCCCTGCGCGCCGTCGCTCCCGAATTCCCCGATACCAAGTTCACCATCATCGACACCGTTGTCGATCTCCCCAACGTGCAGTCGGTGGTGTTCAAGGAGCATGAAGGCTCCTACCTCGTGGGCATCCTGGCTGCCATGAAGTCGGAATCGGGCAAGATCGGTGTTGTCCCGGCCTTCAACTTCGACCTGCTCGAAGCCTTTGCCTGCGGCTATGCCCAGGGCGCCAAGTCGGTCAACCCGGACATCGAAGTGCTCGAAACCTATGTCGGCACCGGCTTTGAAGCCTTCAACGACCCGGTCAAGGCGACTGAAGTTGCCAAGTCCCAGCTCGATCAGGGCGTGGACGTGATCTACCAGGTCGCTGGTGGCGCTGGTGCTGGCGTGCTTCAGGCCGCTGCCGACGCCGGCAAGTATTCGATCGGCGTGGACTCCAACCAGAACCACCTGCATCCCGGCTCGGTCCTGACCTCGATGCTCAAGCGCGTCGACGTCGCCACCTACAATGCCATGAAGGGCGTTGAGGATGGCACCTGGGCTCCGGGCGTCATCGTCCTGGGTCTGGCCGAAGAAGGTGTTGGCGCTGCGTTCGACGACAACAATGCCCCGCTCATCACCGACGAGATGAAGGCGGCCGTCGAAAAGGCGCGCGAAGACATCATCTCGGGCGCCGTCACCGTGCACGACTACCGCACCGACAAGACCTGCCCGGCCCTCTAAGGCCAAATCAAAAGAAGGGTTGGACTTCGATGACAGGTCTGAACCCGACAAACGAGCAGCGGTCCTCCGGGGCCGCTGCCTCAGCGCTCGCTATCGAGCTTGTCGGCATCAACAAGCATTTCGGTCCGGTTCACGCCAACAAGGACATTCACCTCGCGGTCAAGCGCGGCACGGTGCATGGCATTGTGGGCGAAAACGGCGCCGGAAAATCGACACTGATGTCGATCCTCTACGGCTTCTACACGGCCGACAGTGGCACCATCTATGTCGATGGCGTCGCCCACAAGATCACCGATAGCCGCCATGCCCTGGCGCTAGGCATCGGCATGGTGCACCAGCACTTCATGCTGGTGGACAATTTCAGCGTGCTCGAGAACGTCGTGCTGGGCGCCGAGGACTCGCCTCTGCTGGCGCCTACGCTCACCAAGGCCCGCGAGCACTTGAAGCAACTGGCGCGCGATTACGGGCTCGAAGTCGATCCCGATGCGATCATCGAGAACCTCTCGGTGGGCCAGCAGCAGCGCGTTGAAATCTTGAAGGCCCTCTATCGCGGCGCCGAGACGCTTATTCTGGACGAGCCCACGGGCGTGTTGACGCCGGCCGAGGCCGATCACCTGTTCCGCATCCTCGGCAAGCTGCGCGAGGAAGGAAAAACCATCATCCTGATCACGCACAAGCTGCGCGAGATCATGGCCATTACCGACGAAGTCTCGGTCATGCGCCAGGGCGCCATGGTCAAGACGCTGCAGACCAAGGACACATCGCCCGGCGAACTGGCTGAGCTCATGGTCGGCCGTCGCGTGTTGCTGCGTGTCGAGAAAGGTCCGGCCAAGCCCGGCGACGTGCTGCTCGACGTCAAGAACCTCATCGTCACCGACGACTTCAAGGTGCCGCGCGTCAAGAACATCAGCTTCCAGGTCCGCGCCGGCGAGATCGTCGGCATTGCCGGCGTGGCCGGCAACGGCCAGTCGGAACTGCTCGAATCCATCGCCGGCATGCGCGACCAGCTCGGCGGCACGATTGCGGTCAAGGGCAAGGTGCTGGAGCTCTATGGCGACGATGGCGCTGCCCGTGCGCGCGCCGAAGGTCTCGCCCATGTGCCAGAGGACCGCTTGCGCATGGGTCTGGTCACCAATTTCATGGCCTGGGAAAACGCCATCCTGGGCTACCAGGACAGTTATGGCGACGGGCTGGGACTCGATATTGCCAAGGCCCGCGCCACTGCCGAGGAATATCTCAGGAAGTTCGACGTCCGCCCTGCCAATCTCGATCTCAAGTCGTCCAACTTTTCCGGCGGCAACCAGCAGAAGATCGTGCTGGCGCGCGAAATGGAGCGCGACCCGGACGTGCTGATCGTCGGCCAGCCGACCCGCGGCGTCGATATCGGCGCCATCGAATTCATCCACAACCAGATCATCAAGATGCGCGATGCGGGCAAGGCCATCCTGCTCGTCTCGGTGGAACTGGACGAAATCCGCTCGCTTTCGGACCGCATCCTGGTGCTGTTCGACGGCCATATCGTGGGCGAGGCCGATCCGGCCACCGCCGACGAGACCGAACTGGGCCTCTTGATGACCGGCTCGCATCCGGATCGCGCCGTGACTGAACCGGGCACGCTCCCCGCGCACGAGACGCCGGTGCAGCAGACGCTCGTGAAAATGAGCCCCAAGGACAATTCTGGCAGGGATACCAACTGATGACCCCATTGCCACGCTGGGCCGATGTAATCCTGCTGCCCCTGCTCAATGTCGTGCTGGCCTTCCTCGTGGGCGGCCTTATCGTGCTGGCCGTCGGGCAGAACCCGCTGCAGGCCGTGGGCATCATGCTCTATGGCGCCTTTGGTTATGGCGCCGGCTTTGGCTACACGCTCTACTACACCACCGACTTCATCTTTGCCGGGCTTGCCGTATCGCTGGCCTATCATGCGGGCCTGTTCAATATCGGGCCTGAGGGCCAGGCCTATGTCGCCGGCCTGGGTGTCATTCTGATTGGCCTGGCGCTCAATGGCATGCACTGGGCCCTGGTTTTCCCGCTGATGATTGTCTGCGGTGCTCTTTTCGGCGCTGCCTGGGCCTTCATACCCGGCTATCTGCAGGCCAAGCGCGGCAGCCATATCGTCATCACCACCATCCTTTTCAACTTCATCGCCACGGCCATGATGGGCTTCCTCATCAGCCGCGTCCTGAAGCCCGAGGGTGTCAATTCCGATGAAAGCGCGCCGCTTGAAGCCATTACCCGCGTGCCGCAGCTCAGGACCTTCATCGAGCTGTTCAAGAACTCGCCGGTCAACCTCACCTTCTTCATCGCCATTGCGGCGCTGTTCCTCGTCTATTGGCTGATCTGGCGCACCAAGTTCGGCTATGCCGTTCGCGCCCTGGGGCACAACCCGGTGGCGGCCAACTATGCCGGCATCTCCAACCAGAAGATGATCATGATCGTCATGGCCATGGCCGGCATGCTGGCGGCCATGGTCGCGGTCAACAATGTGGGCGGCGTGCAGGGGCGCCTCATCCTCAATTTCGTCAACGGCGCGGGCTTTGTGGGTATCGCCGTGGCTTTCATGGGCAAGGGCCATCCGATCGGCGTCGGCCTTTCGGCGCTGCTCTTCGGCATCCTCTACCAGGGTGGCCAGGAACTGGCCTTCCAGATGCCGGGCATAACCCGCGAAATGATCGTGACGATCCAGGCCCTGGTCATTCTCTTCACCGGCGCCATGGGCGACATGCTGCGCGGCCCGTTGGCGCGCGTGCTGGCCCGGCCCGACACAGCGACGGGAGCCAAATGATGGACGCCTTTCTCGTCGACATTACCCTGATCCTCGATTCCACCGTGCGTCTGGCGGTGCCGCTGATCCTGGCGTGTCTTGCTGGCCTTTATTCGGAACGTGCCGGCATCGTCGATATCGGTCTTGAGGGCAAACTGCTGGCCGGCGCTTTTGCCGCCGCTTCCATGTCCGCCGTCACCGGCTCGGCCTGGCTGGGCCTCTTGGCCGGTGTGGCCGCCGCGCTGATGTTCTCGGGCATTCATGGCCTGGCCTCGATCAACTTCAAGGGCAACCAGACCATTTCCGGCGTGGCGCTCAACTTCCTGGCAGCCGGTCTCACCACCTTCCTCGGCCAGTCCTGGTTCAAGCGCGGCGGCTACACCCCGCAGTTGACCGGCGACCAGCGGTTCAACCCGATCACGCTGCCCTTCGCCAATGAATTGCGCGAAGTGCCGGTCATCGGCCAGATCTACTGGGAGCTGATCTCGGGACACAATATCATCACCTATGCGGCCTTCATCGCCGTGCCGCTGACGGCATGGGTGCTGTTCCGCACCCGCTTCGGTTTGAGGCTGCGGGCCGTGGGTGAAAATCCCAAAGCCATCGACACAGCCGGTATTTCGGTGACCCGCCTGCGCTATCAGGCGCTGATCATCACCGCCGTGCTGGTGGGCATTGGCGGCGCCTATCTCTCGATCGCCCAGTCGGCGGGCTTCAACAACAACATGTCGGCTGGCCGCGGCTATATCGCCCTGGCGGCGCTGATCTTCGCCAAATGGCGGCCGGGGCCAGCGCTTCTCGTGTGCCTCATGTTTGGCTTCCTCGATGCGGTGCAGTTCCGCATCCAGGGCCAGGTCTTCCCCATTATCGGCGAAGTGCCGGTGCAGGCCATCCAGGCACTGCCCTATGTCCTCACTGTCGTGCTGCTGGCCGGCTTCATCGGCCGCGCCGTCGCGCCCAAGGCGGCCGGTATACCCTATACGAAGGAGCGCTAGGTCCGGAGCCTGGCGCTGAAAGCGATGACCATGCAAGAGATTGACAAGGCCCTCTTCGAGGCCGCCGAAGCCGTACGCGCGCGAGCCTACGCGCCTTATTCGAAGTTCCAGGTTGGCGCCGCGATCCTCGCCGATGACGGCAAGATCTATGCCGGCTGCAATGTCGAGAACGCGGCCTATCCGGTCGGCAATTGTGCCGAGCCAAGCGCCATTGCCGCCATGCTGGCTGGCGGCGGCAAGCGCATCCGTCGCGTCTATGTCACTGGACCTGGCACTGAGCCCGTTACCCCCTGCGGCGGCTGCCGCCAGCGCATTCGCGAGTTCGCTGATCCAGACGTCGCGATCATCTCGCATGGCGTGGATGGCAAGCCGCTGGTGCAGACGCTCGAACAATTGCTGCCCCATTCTTTCGGACCGGGTCATCTCAAGAAATGAGCAAGTCCGCAAAGACCATTCGCAAGATCGCCGGCAGCGAGCCCATCGCCGCCGCCTTGGTGCTCGGCTCAGGCCTCTCGGCCATTGGCGAACTGATGGAAGACAAGGTCCTCATTCCCTATTCGGAATTGAAGGGTTTTCCCGGCACCGGAGTCTCCGGCCATGGCCGCGACCTCATTGTCGGCACGATGAGCGGCAAGCGCATCGCCGTGCTGACCGGTCGTGAACACTATTATGAGCACGGCAATGCCGCTGCCATGCGTCCGGCGCTGGAAACCATGGCCGATCTCGGCGCCGAAACCCTGCTGCTGACCAACTCAGCCGGCTCGGTGGACCAGCGCTTCCAGCCGGGTGACCTGATGCTGATTGCCGACCACATCAACTATGCCGGCATGAACCCGCTGATCGGCGAGCCCACGGACCGCCGCTTTGTGAACATGGTCAACTGCTACGACCTCGAGTTGCGCGCCAAGGCGACCGCGCTGGCGCAGCGCTTCGACTATGCGCTCGGGGAAGGGGTCTATCTGTGGTACTCTGGCCCCAGCTTCGAGACCGTCGCCGAAATCCAGATGGCCATGCGCCTGGGCGCCAATGCCGTGGGCATGTCCACGGCACCCGAAGTCATTCTCGGGCGGTTCCTGGGGATGAAGGTTTGGGCCTGCTCGTCCATCACCAATATGGGCGCAGGCCTGTCGAATGAAAATATCAGCCATGAGCACACCAAGCACATGGCCGTTCAGGGGGCTGAAAAACTCAAGAAACTGATCCCCGCATTGGTGGAGGAACTATGAGTCTCAAGGTCGTCGATACAACCCGCTCAGAACCCGTTCATAAACGCAATCCTGGATACCCCCTGGACCTCGACTGGGTCGAACGCGTCCGCATGAACCGCTCGGCCCTCGAGCGTCGCGCCGGCACCATCGGCGCCCGCCGCACGGTCAAGAAGGACTATCAATTGGCGTGGCTTCTGAAGGCCATAACGCTGATGGATCTGACGACGCTCAATGCTGACGACACGCCCGGCCGCGTCGAGCGCCTCTGCGCCAAGGCCCGCAACCCCATCCGCCGCGATATCCTCGACCAGCTCGGCATGGGCAATCGCCGCATCCTGCCCGGCGCCGTCTGCGTCTACCACACCTTTGTCGGCACCGCCGTTAAGGCCCTGGAAGGAACAGGAATTCCGGTCGCGGCCGTGTCCACCGCCTTCCCGCACGGCCTTGCGCCGGTGGAAACCAAGATCGCCGAGATCGAGGCCTCGGTGAAGGATGGTGCCAAGGAAATCGACATCGTCATCGAGCGCGGCATGGTGCTGCGCGGCGACTGGCAGGCGCTTTATGACCAGGTCAAAGCCTTCCGCAAGGCCTGCGGCGACGCGCATATCAAGACCATCCTGGGCACGGGCGAACTGGCCACCCAAACCAATATCGCCAAGGCGAGCCTCGTCTGCATGCTGGCCGGCGCCGATTTCATCAAGACCTCGACCGGCAAGGAAAAGGTCAATGCCAACCTCGTCACCTCGCTGACCATGATCCGAATGATCCGCTGGTTCGCCGAGGAGACCGGCATCCAGATCGGTTACAAGCCCGCCGGCGGCATCGCCACGGCCGGTGATGCGCTCAAATACATGGCGCTGATGAAGGAAGAACTGGGCACCCACTGGCTGCAGCCGCACCTCTTCCGCTTCGGCGCATCGTCGCTTTTGACGGACATCGAACGGCAATTGGAACACGGCCTGACCGGCCACTACGCGGCGGATTACAGGCAGCCAATGGTGTAGGGGAGATCCCCCTCATCCGGCGCTAGAGCGCCACCTTCTCCCCGATGGGGAGAAGAACAGGAGGCTCCACTCCAAAACAACGAGACCGGAGCCATTCCTCTCCCCATCGGGGAGAGGTGCCCGAAGGGCGGTGAGGGGGATGCTCGCCGCGACTACAGAATTCCGGCACTCTGAAGGAGGCCAAACATGAACAAGATCGCGCAAATCTTCGATAGCCTCGACTACGGCCCGGCGCCCGAGGCGCCCGACCAGGCCAATGCCTGGCTCGACAGCAAGGGCCGCAAATTCGGTCATTTCATCGATGGCAAGTGGACCAAGCCGGGCAAGACCTTTGCCAGCGAAAACCCGGCCAACGGCACAAAGCTTGCCGATATCACCGACGGCACCGCGGCCGATGTCGATGCGGCGGTCAAGGCCGCCCGCTCCGCCTTCAAGTCCTGGTCGGCGCTCTCGGGCTATGAGCGCGGCAAGCATCTCTATGCCATCGCCCGCATGATCCAGAAGCATTCGCGGCTCTTCGCGGTGCTCGAAAGCATGGATAATGGCAAGCCGATCCGCGAAACCCGCGATGCCGATATTCCGCTGGTCGCCCGCCATTTCTACCATCATGCCGGGTGGGCTACGCATATCGCCCGCGAATTTCCCGATCACGTGCCCTACGGCGTCTGCGGTCAGATCATCCCGTGGAATTTCCCGCTGTTGATGCTGGCCTGGAAGATCGCCCCGGCGCTGGCCGCGGGCAATACGGTGGTGCTGAAGCCCGCGGAGTTTACCTCGCTGACGGCCCTGCTGTTCGCCGAAATCTGCGAGCGCGTCGGCCTGCCCAAGGGTGTGGTCAATATCGTCACCGGCGAGGGTGATACGGGCGCTGCCATCGTCAATCACCCCGATATCGACAAGATTGCCTTCACCGGCTCGACCGAAGTGGGCAAGATCATCCGCGCCGCCACGGCCGGCTCGGGCAAGGGGCTCTCGCTCGAACTGGGCGGCAAGTCGCCCTATATCGTCTTCGAAGATGCCGATCTCGATAGCGCCGTCGAGGGCCTGGTGGACGCCATCTGGTTCAACCAGGGCCAGGTCTGCTGCGCCGGCTCGCGTCTCCTGGTGCAGGAATCGATCGAGGAGCGCTTCCTCGCCAAGGTTAGGGCGCGCATGGAAAAGCTGCGCGTCGGCGACCCTCTGGACAAGTCCGTGGATATCGGCGCGCTGGTCGCCCCGGTGCAGGTCGAGCGCATTCGCGACCTGATGAAGAAGGGCGTTGCCGAAGGCGCCGTGGTCTATGAGCCCGACGGGCAGCTCCCGGCCAATGGCTGTTTCCTGAAGCCCGCGCTCGTCACCAATGTCTCGCCGGCCAATACGCTGGTCAGCGAAGAAATCTTCGGGCCGGTCTTGGTGGCCATGAGCTTCCGGACGCCGGAAGAGGCGGTGGCGCTCGCCAACAACACCAAGTATGGCCTCGCCGCCACGCTCTGGAGCGAGAATATCAATCTCGCGCTCGACATCGCGCCCAAGCTCAAGGCCGGGGTGATCTGGATCAACGGCACCAACAATTTCGACGCGGCTGTCGGTTTCGGGGGCTACAAGGAGAGCGGCTTTGGCCGCGAAGGCGGCCGCGAGGGCATGGCTGCCTACTTGAAGCCCGTCTGGGAAAAGGGGCTGAAAGCGGCGCCTGTGGCGGCTGTGCCTGCCAAGGCGGCCCCCAATCCGCTCGATACCGGCCACCTTGACCAGACGGCCAAGATGTATATCGGCGGAAAGCAGGCGCGCCCCGACAGTGGCTATGACCGCCCGGTTCTTGGCCCCAAGGGTGAGCTGGTCGGCGAAGTCGGTGAGGGCAATCGCAAGGATATCCGCAACGCCGTCGAGGCGGCCCGTGGAGCCCTCGGCTGGGGTACCACGGCCGCCCATGCGCGCGCACAGATCCTCTACTTCCTCGCCGAAAACCTCGACTATCGCCGCGATGAATTTGCCGCCCGCATCAAGGCGCAGACCGGAGAGGACGGCGCCGAGGAAGTCGCTCAGTCGGTCGAGCGCTTGTTCGCCTTTGCCGGCTGGGCCGACAAGTATGACGGCGCCGTGCACAACCCGCCCCAGCGCATGATTGCCACCGCCCTTGTCGAGCCGCTCGGCGTGCTCGGCATCGTCGCGCCGCAATCGCGGCCTTTGCTTGGCTCGGTGGCACTGCTGGCTCCCGCTATTGCCATGGGCAACACGGTGGTGCTGGTGCCGTCGGACCGCTCGTCGCTCTCGATGACCGACTTCTACCAGGTGCTGGAAACCTCGGATGTTCCCAGCGGTGTGGTCAACATCGTCACCGGCGATACCGTCACGCTGGCCAAGACCCTGGCCGAGCACGACGGAGTCGACGGCATGTGGTTCATGGGTTCGGCCGAAGGCTCCGCCATGGTCGAAAAGGCTTCGGTGGGCAATCTCAAGCAGACCTGGACCAGCCGCGGCCTTGCCTACGACCTCGCCGATCCGCGCTTTGCCGGGGACTTCTTCCTGAGCAAGGCAACGCAGATCAAGAACGTCTGGATTCCGTACGGGGCCTAGTGCAAGGCCCCCTCACCCGCCGCTGCGCGGCGACCTCTCCCCCTAGGGAGAAGTGGGCATCGAGCGCCTCTTCACCTCTCCCCTTTGGGGGAGAGGTCGGCCCATCGGGCCGGGTGAGGGGGCCTTTAACAAGGCAGCAGAAATGGTCTTCCTCCCGCAAGAAGTCATCCTCAAGAAACGCAACGGCGAGGCCCTCGCCAAAGCCGATATTGCCCAGTTCATCGCTGGCTTTGCTAATGGCACGGTCTCCCACGCCCAGGCGGCGGCCTTCGCCATGGCCGTCTATTTCCGCGACATGAGCATGGACGAGCGCGTGGCGCTGACCGTGGCCATGCGTGACAGCGGCACCGTGCTCGACTGGTCCGACCTCGATGGCCCCGTGGCCGACAAGCATTCGACCGGGGGAGTGGGCGACAACGTCTCGCTCATGCTGGCGCCGATCCTAGCCGCCATCGGCATCTATGTGCCCATGATTTCCGGCCGTGGCCTCGGTCATACCGGGGGCACGCTCGACAAGTTCGACTCAATCCCCGGCTACCAGACCCAGCCCGACAACACGCTTTTCCGCAAGGTGGTGAAAGAGGCCGGCTGCGCCATCATCGGCCAGACCGCCGATCTGGCTCCCGCCGACAAGACGCTCTATGCCATTCGCGATGTCACCGGAACGGTCGAATCCATCGCCCTCATCACCGCTTCGATCCTCTCGAAAAAGCTGGCCGCCGGTCTTGATGTGTTGATCCTTGACGTCAAGACCGGCACCGGCGCCTTCATGCCCACGCTGGAGCAATCCCGCTCTCTCGCCGAAAGCCTCGTTACCGTGGCCAATGGCGCGGGCCTGAAGACCGGCGCGCTGATCACCGACATGAATGAGCCGCTGGCCTCCGCGGCAGGCAATGGGCTCGAAGTGCGCAATGCCGTGGACTTCCTTACCGGCAAGCACCAGGACGCCCGCCTGCGGGAGGTCACCTTGGCCCTCTGCGCCGAAATCGCGCTGCTGACCGGCAAGGCGGCGACGCCGGACGCCGCACGCGGCTTGGTCGACAACGCCCTCGATTCCGGCCGCGCCACAGAGCATTTCTCGAAAATGGTCACGGCGCTCGGCGGGCCCGCCGACTTTATTGACAACATGGACAGTCACCTCGCCCCCGCGCCCATCATCCGCGATGTCTTCGCGGAGGGGCATGGGATCATTTCGTCCATCGACACGCGCGGCGTCGGCATGGCTGTGGTGGCCCTCGGCGGCGGCCGCGCCACCCCCACGGACAAGATCGACCACCGCGTCGGCTTCGACCGCCTGGCGCCGCTCGGCGCCGCGGCCGACAGCCAGACCCCCATCGCCCGCATTCACGCTGCCGACGAGGCGAGCGCCGCCGATGCCGAAGCCCGGCTCCGGCGCGCCTATGGCCTTGGCGGCACTGTGCCGAGCAATCCGCTGATCGCCGGCCGCATCGAGCCCAAGGAGTAGTCCATGCCCCGCGCCATTGTCTGCCTGCTCGACAGCGTCGGGATCGGCGGCGCTCCCGATGCCGCCGCCTATGGCGATGAAGGTTCGAACACGGTCGGCCACATCGCCGAATGGGCCGCCGCCGGCAAGGCGGATCGCGACGGGCTGCGCACCGGCCCGCTCCACGTGCCCAACATGGACGCCATGGGCCTCGGCGCCGCCATAAAACTCTCGACCGGCATCCTCCCGCCCAATCTCTCGGCCACGCCGAAGGGCGGCCGCTTTGGCGTCGGGCGGGAGGTGTCGAAGGGCAAGGATACGCCCTCTGGGCACTGGGAAATTGCCGGCGTGCCGGTGCCTTTTGAGTGGGGATATTTTCCGCAGACCCAGCCGACTTTCCCGCCGGAGCTCATTGCCGAGTTCTTGAAGCGAACCGGGCTGCCGGGCATTCTCGGCAACAAGCACGCTTCGGGTACGACGGTCATCGCGGAACTGGGCGAGGAACACATCCGCACCGGCATGCCCATCTGCTATACGTCCATCGACTCGGTGTTCCAGATTGCCGCCCACGAGACCCATTTCGGGCTCGAGAGGCTCTACGACATCTGCAAAATCGCGTTCGAGCTGACCGCGCCGCTGAAGATTGGCCGCGTCATCGCCCGGCCATTCATCGGTGAAACCGCCGAGACCTTCAAGCGCACGGGCAATCGCCGCGACTTCGCCATTTCCCCGCCCGAGCCGACCCTGCTCGACCGCAATGCGGCGGCCGGCAACCAGGTCTATGCCATCGGCAAGATTTCCGACATCTATGCCGGCTCCGGCGTCACCCACAAGCTCAAGGGAACGGGCATTCCGCAGCTCTTCGACAAGACGCTCGAAGCCCTGGACATGGCCGCCGACCGCGCCTTCATCATGACCAATTTCGTCGATTTCGACAGCGAATACGGTCACCGCCGCGACGTGCCCGGCTATGCCGCTGCCCTTGAGCAATTTGACGCGCGCCTCCCCGAACTGATCGCCAGGCTGCGTCATGACGATCTCCTGGTGCTTACCGCCGACCATGGCAATGATCCAACCTGGCCGGGCACCGATCACACGCGCGAACAGGTGCCGATCCTGGTCTTTTCCCCAGCCCTGCCCATGGGAGAGATTGGCATTCGCCCCACCTTCGCTGATATAGGAGAAAGCATCGCCGCATGGCTGGGCCTGCCCCCGGGCCGCCATGGCAAGTCTTTCCTGTAACGCAAGCAAATAGAGGTGTTTCGATGAGCAGAACCGAAGGCAATGTGACGGTCATCGATCACCCGCTGATCCAGCACAAGCTGACGATCATGCGCAACAAGGAGACCTCCATTGCCGGGTTCCGGCGGCTCCTGCGCGAAATCGCGCACCTGATGTGCTATGAGGTCACCCGCGACCTCGAGCTGGAAATGATCCCCATCGAAACGCCGATGGCGCAGATGGAGAGCCCGTCCATCAAGGGCAAGAAGCTGGTCTTCGCCTCCATCCTGCGTGCCGGTAATGGCTTGCTCGACGGCATGCTCGACCTCGTCCCGGCCGCCCGCGTGGCCCATATCGGCATCTATCGCGACCACGAGACGCTCGAGCCGGTTGAATACTACTTCAAGGCGCCAAGCCAGCTCGACGACCGCCTGATCATCGTTGTCGACCCCATGCTGGCGACCGGCAATTCGGCCACCGCTGCCATCGAAAAGCTCAAGGAACGCGGCGCCAACAATATCCGCTTCCTGTGCCTCTTGGCCGCGCCCGAAGGCATCCGCAATTTTTCCGCCGCCCATCCGGACGTGCCGGTCTTCACCGCCTCGATCGACAGCCATCTCAACGAGAAGGGCTATATCGTCCCCGGCCTCGGCGATGCCGGCGACCGCATGTACGGGACGAAGTGACGGTCCTCACGCGCTAGACGCGCTCCGGACGGGGCGCGCGACGCGCGAGGTCCCCGCTGCGCTCGTCCAAATGCTGCCCCTAAACCTCTCCCTTTGGGGGAGAGGTCGCCGCGTAGTGGCGGGTGAGGGGGCCTTTCCAGGCAGCAGATGCGAGGTTTACTCCGCCTTGAGCGGCAGGCCCAGGGCGATCAGGTCGGCGCGCAGATGCACCGGGTCCTTGAAGTGGATGCCCTTCATGCCGAACTTTCGGGCCGCCACGATATTGGGCTCGCTGTCATCGATGAAGACACAGGCATCCGGCGCGAGGCCATAGCGCTCGCAGAACACCCGATAGAGCCGCGGATCGGGCTTGACCAGGCCTTCAAGGCCCGACACCACCACGCCGTCGAACTTTTCGAGGAACGGCCATTCGCCGAGGCAGCTCACCCATTTCTCCCATGAGAAATTGGTGATGGCGAAGGTGGGGATGTCCTGCTCGATCAGCTCGTTGTGGATATCCAGCGTGCCCTGGATGAACCCGCCGACGGTCTCCTTCCAGCGCGTGTCGAAGGCCTGGATCTCGCGCCAGTATTTGGGGAAGCGGGTGATGAGCTTGGCTACGCCCTCGGCATAGATTTCACCCGCGTCGAATTCGAGGTTCCAGTCCCCCGTGCAGATGGTCTGATGGAACCAGAGCGCATCCTCTTCCGTCTCGAAGAGCTTGCGGAAGAGATACATGGGATTCCAGTCGACGAAGACGCCGCCCAGGTCGAAGACGGGGATGATGGTATCGTGCTCGTGCATGCGGGCTTCCGGGGCGTGAAGAATTGTGCCGGGCTTGTGCCACGCCCCTTGGCGACCCGCAAGCCGCCATCAGTTGAGCGTGATGTCTTCCCCGAAGCGCGGCATGAAGTAGCTGGACCGATAGAGATCGATCGGCTGGTTGATGATGATGCCAAGAAGCGGTGTGTAGGAATAGGAGGCTTCGGCAGCGATCACCATGCGGTCGAGCGATATGGCAACCATTTCTGCGGGCAGCGGGTATTCGTCGCCCACGGTGTGGGGTGTCGTCGCCGAATAGACGCCATTGAGGTATTGGCGCGTCCACACCACGGTGGTCGTGCCATCCGCAGCCACGTCCACGGCGGTCACCACCTGCAGGACGTCCGTCGGGGAATAGGGTGTCATGATGCCGCTGGCGGCCCGGAAATAGTCCTGCAGCTGGCTCGCCGAAATCGTCTCATCGGCCCGCGCCACCAGGTCACCCACTGCGCCCGCCACCGACTGCACCTTGCGGTCCATGGTGATCAGCGTGCTGGCCTCCAGCGTGCCCAGATAGACGACCAGCATGACCGGAAGGATGAGCGCGAATTCGACGGCGGCGGCACCCTTCTCCGCAAGCGTCAGGCGCGCGACAGCCCTGAGGACCCAGTGCAGCCTCGCTCTCATGAGAAGGGCTCGTTCTGGAATACGGTGGCCGATCCCATGAGACGCCGCCCGTCAGCCATGTTGGAAAGGCCCAGCGGCCCGAGTTGAACCATGATGGGATAGCGGTAATAGACCTGCACCAGCACGACTGATCGGCCGGCGCCCGGCGTCCAGCCTTCGCTGTCGGACCATTCACAGGGCGCAAAGCACGGGGAGGGCAGGGGTGGCGCCACGGTGGCGGACTGGAAATTGGTGACCACGTTCACCCGCACATGCAGGCCCGCACAATCGGGGAACAGGCCATAGAGCCGATTGCACACGTCGGCCCGGAACTGTTCGAGGGTCATGCCATCCCCCTGTGCCTGCCCGGTGCGGATGGCGCGCGAGGCATCGTGCACCGCACTTTCGAGCACCTGCGAGGCGAGGAAGATCACCGAAGTCTGGAGAATGGCGCCGATAATGGCAAAGAAGGGAAAGGCCAGGACGCCAAACTCGATCGCCGTCACGGCGCTTTCGTCGCGCAGGAAACGGCGGCCCTTGCGGCCCAGCTCTTCCACAATTCCGAACACGGACTGGCAGACCCCCGAAATACTTCGGGGCCAAGCCTATGGGCTTACCCTAACCCAAAGGTTAGTTTGTCCCGCAAAAAGCGAGCGCCACGCCCGGGTGGTTAACAGGGGACTAACGCCGGTCTGGCGTTGACCGGGATTGTTCCAGCATCAGGCTGCGATGCCGCTCAGTTGGCTCCAGACTGCACCAGTTGCGAGGATGCCAGTGCCTGCGTCGAGAAGCCGGTATCATCGCCCATCATCACCACGGGCTGGCAAACCGGGGCGCAGGCCAGGGTCGTGCGGCTCTGCCCCTGATAGACGGTCATCACGCCGGCTGTCATCTGCACCACCTCGATCAAGGTATCCGCCACCGGCTCCCCGCGGCTGTCCAGCACGATCAGATTGGTCTGGCCATAGCTCTTGCCGGTCAGGATCAGGGTCTGGGGGTCCTGGATGGTGACATCGGCGACGCCCGGATTGCCCACGATGACCGTGGCCGCCGGAGCGCTGATGCGCAGCACCCGCGCCATGTTCACATTGACGCTGATGGGAGCGCCATCCTGGGCCATGGCGGGCATCGGCCCGGCAAGGGTCGTGGCAAGCAACAGGGCAAGGGCGGCAAGTCGGGCCATGACGATAATCCGGGGTACTGATACGCTCCCTCTAGGTTCCCCCGGAATGGTAAATACTTGGCAAACGACCCGAGGATTGCCTGTCCGGAGCGCCAGGCAGTCAAGGGTATACTATAGGCGAGTGCTGGTTCTCCGTCCTCTTGCTCCCAACAGGAGTTGAGATGTCGTTTCGCGCCAATCTTGCGTCAAATCCATTGCTTAAACCTTTATCTACTTTTGTAACCTGTTGATAGGCAAGAACAATACGTCCGACGACTGTGGTCCGGCAGGCGCGCCGATTAACGCTATTTCAACCTGTGACCGGTAGCGTTGAGCCATGTTCGATGTGTGACGTGGTCCGACGCTGCAGTCACTCGAGGACGTGTAAAAAGGAGCCTGGGAATGAAAATTTTCGCACGTTTCGCGCAGGATGAGTCGGGCGCGACTGCAATCGAGTACGGCCTGATCGCCGCACTTATCTCTGTTGGTATCATCCTTGCTGCCACCGCTCTCGGTAACAGCCTTGGTGACCTGTTCAACGGTATCTCTGATACCCTTGAAAACAATATGCCGTAAGCGTTCCGGATCATCGGAAACTGGGAAGGGAAGGCCATCAAGGCCTTCCCTTTCCGCTTTTTTAAGCCCCGCTTGCTAGGCTCACCCTGACGTCGATCGTTCCGGGGATTGTCCTATGCCCAACCTCGCCCTCCTGTTCTTCCCGCTGGCCATGGCGTTCGCGGCCTCGTCCGATCTGCTCACCATGCGCATCTCCAACAAGCTGGTCCTGCTTCTGGCAGCTGGCTTCGTCGCTGTGGCGCTGCTGGTCGAAATGCCGCTGCAGCAGTTTGCCATGCATGTTCTGTGTGCCTTCGTCGTGCTTGTTGTGGCGTTTGTGTTCTTCGCCCTGCGATGGATCGGTGGCGGCGATGCCAAGCTGGCGGCAGCGACCACGCTCTGGTTGGGCTTCGGCCTCACCCTGCCATACCTTGCCTATACGGCGCTGCTGGGTGGCGTACTGACCCTGGCCATCCTCTTCCTGCGGCGCATACCGATGTCGCCCGGCCTCGCATCGCTGCCGTGGCTGACGCGCCTGCATGATCCCAAGCAGGGCGTTCCTTATGGTATCGCCATGGCCGTGGCGGGCCTGCTCACCTATTCGAACACCGCCATTTTCGAGCGCCTCACCACCTGACCGAACCATCCCGAATTTGTCATGAGCACGCGCGAAGACTTCGCGCGTGCTTTCTGTCGTTGGTGGGCGGCCGATTGCAAAACGCAAGCATTCATAACTCGTTAACGCCTTTTGCAAAGGTCCGATTAACTAAACCTTGACCCTTTGCTTCCATAGTCCTGCCTGTGGAATTGGGCGCGTTATGCCCTGTGCAACCGGAGTGGGTCATGAGACCGGCGCGTATTATCCTGTTGTTGGTAGCCTTGGTGGCCGGGTCGCTCGCAGCGTTTCTGGTGACGCGCGGCAGCCGTGCGCCGGCCCCCACCACCGAGGTTGTCACGCAGGTGGTTGAAGAGGCCAAGGCGCAGATCCTGGTTGCGAAGACCCCGATCGGGGTTGGGGAGCGGCTGAACAGCGAACGCCTCGAGTGGCAGGACTGGCCGGAAGGCGCGCTGCGTCCTGAATATGTCACCATTGCCGCCATGCCGGACGCGCCCGCCCAGTTGACCGGCGCCGTGGCGCGGTTCGAGATCTTTCCCGGCGAGCCGATCCGGGAAGCCAAGCTGGTCCGTGCCGACCAGGGCTATCTCTCGGCTGTTCTCTCGCCCGGCAAGCGCGGCGTGTCGGTCACGGTCACCGCGGCCTCCAGCGCCGGCGGTTTTGTCGTCCCCAACGATCATGTCGACGTCCTGCTCACCACCTCCTCGGCGGTTGGACAGCGCTCCGAAGTCATCCTCTCCAATGTGCGTGTCCTGGCCATCGGCAAACGGCTCGGGGAAATGGGCGTCACCGGCGGCGACGAAAGCGGCACGGCCGAAAGCCCCACGCCCACCACATTCGATAATTCCACCATCGCCACGCTGGAACTCGATCCAGCCCAGGCCGAGACCCTCGTCAATGCCTCGACCCGCGGCCAGCTGAGCCTCACCCTGCGCTCGGTGGCTGATTTCAACCGCACCGATGCCGGTCCGGCGACCGCCAACCAGGCCGTCCGTCTCATCCGCTACGGCAAGGAACAGAGCGTCATGGCGGGGTCTTCAACCACGGACGTCGCCCAAGACTCCACCAGTGTGATGGGCGCGTCCGACAATCAAAGCCCGGTGGCGCCCGAAGCGCCCCAGGTCCTGCCGCAATAGGGGCCAGACCATGCTGAATTACGCCTCCACCAAAGCGCCCCGCCCTTGGACCCGCACCCTGCTGGCGGCCGGGCTCGCCACCCTGACACTTGCCTCCGCTGGCCTGTCCCCGGCCGCGGCGCAGACGCAGGCGCAGCTCACCATTGCCGGCAATGCCTATGGGGCCGTGCGCAAGGTCGAAGTGGAAATGAACAAGTCCATGATCGTCGACCTGCCGGCCGGCGTCGCGGAGGTGGTCGTTTCCCAGCCCAACATCGCCGCGGCCATCATGCGCAGCCGCACACGGGCCATCATCCAGGGGCTGGAAGAGGGCGCGACCAACATCATCTTCATCGACGATGCCGGCCGCACCATCAGCGTGCTCGATGTCGACATCATCCTGCCGCCGCTCCAGGTGGGTCGCGCCCTCGAAGCGACCCTGGCGCGCGTCATTCCGGGCTCCAACATCAAGGTTGAGACCCTCACCAACAATTCGGTCAACGACAAGATCTACTTCGTCCTGACCGGCACGGTTCTGTCGGCCGAGGACAAGGCCAACGCCGAAGCCATGGCCAATGCCATTGCCGACAGCGAGGGTGAAGGCAGCCTTATCCAGGTCATCGGTTCCCAGCAGGTCATGCTGCAGGTCACCGTTGCCGAAATCCGTCGCGACATTGCCAGCCAGCTTGGTATCAACCTGTCCGGCACGGCCACGATCGGCGATATCTCGGCTAGCTTCAATGGACCGACGGCACCCGCAAATCATGGTGTCGACGTGGGTTGGGCCAATGCGGACGTTCAGATCAATGCCGCAATTCGAGCCCTACAGGAACGTGGCGCGGCGCGGACCCTTGCTCAGCCGACATTGACGGCAATGTCCGGCAACGAAGCCGATTTCCTTGTCGGCGGCGAAATCCGGTACCAGACCGGTGTCGATCCCAATACCGGCACGCCGATCTACGCCTTGCGGGACTATGGCATCGGTCTGAATTTCACGCCCACCGTGCGGCGGAACGGAGCCATTGCCCTGCAGATGGAAACCGAGGTTTCCGAGCCGATATCCGATCTCACCCTGGCCACGCGCAGGGCATCGACAACGGTGGAACTTCCGCCCGGCATGACCCTGGCCATCGGCGGGCTTCTTGACGAGCGCACCAGCCGTTCCGTCGATCAGATCCCGGGCCTGGGAGACATCCCGATCCTGGGCGCGCTCTTCCGTTCGACAGCCTATCAAACCCAGCAGACCGAACTGGTAATCCTGGTGACGCCTTATCTGGTCTCCCCGTCGCCAGCCAATGCCATTGCTCTGCCCACAGACACCAGCAACATCACCAATGATGCCGAGGCCTTCTTCCTTGGCGCTCTCGAAAAGCGGTACGGCGTGGGCGCCACGGGCGAATTCCGGGCAGGGTTCTCCGGCTCCGTCGGTTTCGTGCTGGATTGATCGCGAAGAGGTATAGGTCATGAGTTTCCTCACCCAAGACAAGCCCCAGCCGGTCGAAGAGCCAGCCGCCGAAATCGCCTCCGGCGCGCGCCTGGTGCCGCGTATCACCATCCAGGCCTTCTGCGAGCATTCCCAGACGGCCCAGTTGGTTGAAAGCGCCATGCATGACCGACGTATGTCCAAGGTGGCCCTGACCACCCACAACGGTGGCATCGACGGTGCGGTCGAGACCTACAAGTCCAACCCGACGCCCAATCTCATCATGGTCGAGACCACGCTCTCGCCCTCCGAGATTCCCCAGAGCCTTGAGCGCCTCGCCGAGGTTTGCGATGCCTCGACCCGCGTCATCGTGCTGGGTCATGTCAATGACGTGCTGCTCTATCGCGAGCTGATCCGCTCGGGCATTTCCGAATATATCGTGCTGCCCGCCACCTCCGCCGAGATCGTTACCGCGATCACCGAGCTCTATGCCGCCGAGGGCGCCGCCCCGATCGGGCGCACGGTGGGCTTCATCTCGGCCAAGGGTGGCGCCGGCAGTTCCACCATTGCCCACAATGTCGCCTGGTCCATCGCCACCGGTCTCCGGCAGGATTGCCTCATCGTCGACATGGACCTCGCCTTCGGCACCGCCGGCCTCAACTTCAACCAGGATCCGCCGCATGGCCTCGCCGATGCGGTGCTCGCCAACCAGAAGGTCGACCAGACCATGCTGGACCGGCTGATGAGCAAGGCGGCCAACCATATCAACCTGCTGACGGCCCCGGCCGTCCTCGACCGTACCTGGGATTTCGAGGAGCGCGAATTCGAGGGGATCATCGAGATCTGCCAGAAGAGCGTGCCGGTCATCGTGCTCGACATTCCTCACGCCTGGAATGCCTGGACGCGCCAGACCTTGGCCTCGATCGACGATGTCGTCATCGTCGCCGAACCGGACCTGGCCAATCTGCGCAATGCCAAGAACCTGGCCGATGCCATCAAGACGCTGCGGCCCACCGACAATGCGCCCAAGCTGGTGATCAACAAGCATGGCGTGCCGCGCCGGCCCGAAATCGGTGCCGGGGAGTTTGCCTCCTCGGTCGAATGCAGTCTGATCGGCCAGATCGGCTTTGACGCGGCCCTCTTCGGCACGGCGGCCAATAACGGCCAGATGATTGCCGAGGTGGCGGCCAACAACAAGGTCAACGACGTGTTTTCGTCCATCGGCATGCAGGTCACCGGCCGGCAGGCCAGCCATGGCGGCGGCAAGGCGACGAGCCTGCTCAAGCTGCCGTCTCTGTTCAAGAAGCGGGCTTAAAGACCGGGAACGTAGGGTTTAGATGTTTGGCAAGCGCACCACATTCGGCGGCAATACTCCGGGACTGAGCGAGGCCCCGCGCCCGGTCGCCAGCCCGCCGCCGGCGGCCGCGCCTGCACCCCCGCAGCGCCGCGCCAGCGATGGTGACGGCATGGGCGCTCGCATGCGCACCACCGACGAGGTGCTCGACGTCCGCGCCCCCGCCGATGCGCAGCGCGCCAAGGAATATTTCCAGACCAAGTCGGCCATCTTCAACGCGCTGATCGACTCGATCGACTTGAGCCAGCTCGCCACCATGGAGAGCCAGGCGGCGCGCGAGGAAATCCGCGACATCGTCGCCGAGATCATCGCCCTCAAATCCATCGTCATGTCCATTTCCGAGCAGGAAGACCTGCTCGAGGACATCTGTAACGACGTGCTCGGCTATGGTCCGCTCGAGCCGCTGCTGGCCCGCGACGACATCGCCGACATCATGGTGAACGGGTCGCAGAAGTGCTACATTGAAGTCGGTGGCAAGGTGCGCCTCACCAATGTGCGCTTCCGCGATGATGCGCATCTGATGAATGTCTGCCAGCGCATCGTGTCCCAGGTCGGACGCCGCGTGGACGAAGGCTCGCCCATCTGCGACGCCCGTCTGCCAGATGGTTCCCGCGTCAACGTCATCGCCCCGCCGCTGGCCATCGACGGCGCCGCGCTCACCATCCGTAAGTTCAAGAAGGACAAGCTGACCCTCCAGCAGCTGGTCAAGTACAATTCCATCTCGCCCGAAGGCGCCGAAGTGCTGCGCATCTTGGGCCGCGTGCGCGCCAATGTGCTGATCTCGGGCGGTACCGGCTCGGGCAAGACCACGCTGCTCAACTGTTTGACCGCCTTCATCGAGAAGGACGAGCGCGTCATCACCTGCGAAGACTCGGCCGAACTTCAGCTCCAGCAGCCCCATGTGGTGCGTCTCGAAACCCGCCCGCCCAACCTCGAGGGCGAGGGCGAGATCACGATGCGCGATCTCATCAAGAACTGCCTGCGTATGCGCCCCGAACGCATCATCGTCGGCGAAGTCCGCGGCCCGGAGGCCTTCGACCTCCTCCAGGCCATGAATACCGGCCACGATGGCTCGATGGGCACGCTGCACGCCAACAGCCCGCGCGAGGCCCTGAGCCGTCTCGAATCCATGATCACCATGGGCGGTTACGCCCTGCCCAGCCGCACCATCCGCGAAATGATCGTCTCGTCGATCGACGTCATCGTCCAGGCCGCCCGCCTGCGCGACGGCTCGCGTCGCATCACCCACATTTCCGAAGTGCTTGGCATGGAAGGCGATGTCATCGTCACCCAGGACGTGTTCGTCTATGACATCCTGGGCGAAGACGCCAATGGCATGCTGCTCGGCAAGCACCGCTCGACTGGCATCACCAAGCCGCAGTTCACCGAGCGCGCCCGCTATTTCAACGAGGAAGCCAATCTCGTCGAGGCGCTCGAAAAGGCCAATACCGAGCAGCACGAGATTCTGGGGCGCTGAGCATGACCACCATCCTGCTCCTGGTTCTGTTTGTCGTCACCATCGGCGCCGCCGGCTTTGCGCTGGTGCCGTCGGCTCTGGGCAACAAGCGGGCCGAGGCCCGCATGAAGGCCTTTCAGGGCGACATCCGCGCCAACCGGCAGAACGCCGATGCCAGCCGCGTCCGCGAAACCCGCCGCAAGAGCGTGCAGCAGGCCCTCAAATCCCAGACTGACGAGATCAATGCCAGGAAGCGCCTGACCCTCGACAAACTGATCTTCCAGGCTGGCATGACCATCAAGCCGGCGACCTTCATCCGCAACAGCGCCATTTTCGGCGCCGGTCTGTTCGTGGTCCTGTTCATCGCCCAGGTGCCGTTCTATTTCGCCGCCATCTTCGCCGTGGCCGGCGCCTACCTGCTGCCGCGCATGTATGTGTCGCACAAGCGCAAGCGCTACCAGGACAGGTATCTCGACGAATTGCCCAATGCCATCGAGGCCATTGTGCGCGGCGTCAAGACCGGCCTGCCGCTCAACGATTCCATGCGCGTCGTCGCCAAGGACACCAAGGAGCCGGTCAAATCCGAATTTGCCCGCGTGCTCGACCAGCAGAGCTTCGGCTTTTCCATGACCGAGGCGGTGCAGATCCTGCTCGAGCGCGTGCCGCTGCCCGAAGTCAACTTCTTCGTCGTGGTGATTTCCGTGCAGCAACAGGCCGGCGGCAATCTCTCCGAAGCGCTCGGCAACCTCGCCCGCGTGCTGCGTAACCGCAAGAAGATGAAGGCCAAGGTCAAGGCCATGAGCTCGGAAGCCAAGGCCTCTGCGGGCATTATCGGTTCGCTGCCGATCGTGGTGGCCGTTCTGGTCTCGCTGGTTTCGCCCAGCTATCTGATCCCGCTCTTCGCCACGCCCGTGGGCAATGTGTGCCTGGGCGTCGGCGTGGTCATGATGGCGGCCGGCGTCTTCGTCATGAACCGCATGGTTCAGTTCGAGATCTAGGGCAGGGGGCATCATGAACATTGTCGAACTGCTCACCCAACGGGACTTCCTCATCGCCGTCCTGGCCGCCGTCTCGGCGGCTGCCGTCGTCTTCACCTTCGGCTCGACGCTGATCGTCAAGCAGGAGATGAAGGGTCGCATCAAGCGTGTCGCGGTCGAGCGCGACCGCATGCGGGCAGAGGAAATGGCGCGCTTGCGCGGTGGCAATGCCAATCCCGACGGGCGCACCTCGATCCGGCGCGGCACCGAAGCCAAGTCCTACATGAAGCGGGCCGTGGAACGTTTCGACCTCAAGAAAGCGTTCCAGGACGATACGACAGTGGACAAGTTGGCCATGGCGGGCCTGCGCGGGCAGGGGGAACTGACCAAGTTCCTGTTCCAGCGTCTCGCCTATCCGGTCGCCATCTTTGCGGTTGCCGCGGTTTATCTGCTCATCCTTGCGCCGGGCGAGCGGCCGGTCTATCTCAACCTCGTCTATGCCATCGGCGCGGGCCTCTTGGGCGCCTATCTGCCCGTCATCCTCCTTAGCAACAAGACGCAGAAGCGCCAGGCGTCCATCCGCCGCTCATGGCCCGATTGCCTCGACTTGCTGCTGCTCTGCGTCGAGGCCGGCATGTCGATGGAACACGCCTTCAAGCGCGTCGCCAAGGAAATCGGGGCGCAGTCGGCCGAGCTGGCCGAGGAACTGACGCTCACCACTGCCGAACTGAGCTTCCTCGAAGATCGCACCCGCGCCTATGACAATCTGGGCAAGCGCACCGGTCTCGACAACGTCAAGTCGGTGATGACCGCCCTCATCCAGGCCGACCGCTACGGCACTTCCGTGGGCCAGGCGCTGCGCGTCATGGCCGAGGAAGGCCGCGAGGCCCGCATGATGGAAGCCGAAAAGAAGGCCGCCGCCCTGCCGCCCAAGCTGACCGTGCCGTTGATCGTCTTCTTCCTGCCGGTGCTGTTCATCGTCATCCTCTCGCCGGCCATGATCAAGGTCTTCTCGGGCTCCGTCGCCAGCACGGTGGGCGGCGGCTGAGGGGGTAACGTCCCGCATAGACCCGCAGGTCCAACGCGCTGGCGCCACGGGCTGTCTGACATGGTTTGGGTTGGGTGTGCCTGGCGAAATGGAAAGACTGAGTGCAATCCTCGGCGCCGTCAGAGACCTGCCCTGGCGGTCGCTTTTTATTATCGCCACGATGGTCGCCGCCATCCTCGTGACCGTTCACGATGCGCCCTCTGCGCGCACGATATGGGGGCGGGTATATTTGTGGATCATCGGCTCGCCCGGATAGCGAAGGGCGAATCTCCCCGTGGAGAGATTTGAAGAAAGAAGGCCATAGGCGCTACCCGCAAACGGCGGGTCCCGAGGCGGCGACGTCTCCATCCATTCAAAGTTACTGAGACGCGCGTCTTGGGATGCGTCCACCTGTGCAACCGGAGGCCGGGTCGGCCGGACAGCGCCAAAACATGCGTCATCGGCAACGGCCGATGAGCCTCACTCCGATGTCAGCCGTTCTCGATCAGGTCCCAGCGGTTCTGCTGGGTGAGCAGGGCCCGCACATAGGCCATGT
>CBFGPB010000005.1:0-25245 GCA_965650545.1 uncultured Devosia sp.
GTTATCGCCGAAATGCTCTGGGTTCTTGAAAGCCGCTCGCGCGAGCCGCTGGACCTTGAGGAATTGGCATCGGTCACCGGGCGGTCCAAAAGCTATCTCTCGAGGGTCTTCCCCCTGGTCACCGGTCATTCCGTCACCGGTTACCTGCGCGGCAGGCGCCTGAGCGAAGCGGCCCGCCTCCTGGCCGATGGCGCCCCCGATATCCTCTCGGTGGCGCTCGATTTCGGCTATGGCTCGCATGAGGCATTCACCCGCGCCTTCCGCGACCAGTTCGGGGTGACCCCGCAGTCGGTCCGCCAAAGGCGCAGTCTTGATGGACTAGCCCTCGTGGAGCCTCTCAGAATGGATACGACCACAACCGACCCTGTCGCCCCGCCCCGGTTCGAGAACCGGCCCGAAATGCACTTTGCCGGCATTGCCGAGCGCCACAAGATGAGCGCGCCTGTCGGCATTCCCGAACAATGGCGGCGCTTCCAGCCCTATATCGGCAATCTCGATGGCGCCATTGATGGCGCCGCCTACGGTCTGGTCGGCGAGATCACGCCGGATGGTCTATTTGACTATCTGGTGGCCGTGGAGATGCGGCCAGGAGCCGAGTTGCCGCCCGATATCAGCCTCGTGAAGGTTCCGGCCCTGCGCTGGGCCCGCTTCACCCATGCTGGCCATGTCTCAGCTCTCCGCCAGACCATCGGCGCTGCCGAACAATGGCTCAGCACCAATGGCTATGAGCCAAGCGAAGCGGTCCACAGCTTCATCGAATATTACGGTCCGCATTTCGACACCCGCACCGGCACAGGCGATGTCGAAGTCTGGTTCGGCCTCAGGGCCTGAACTTCTCGCATCGCGACGGCGCCACCCGGCTTGTCCGGGTGGTCCATGCAGCCTATGGATGGCCATCCCCAAACGGCAGGCCGCCATGACTCTCACCTTTACTGATCCCAAGTCCTTGGACCACGATGCACTTGAAGAAGGAGCGGATTTCGCGCCGCGCTTCGATGCACATGGCTTGCTTACCGTGGTCACGGTCGAGACCGGCAGCAATGATGTGCTGATGGTTGCCCATATGAATTCCGAGGCTCTGTCCCTCACCCTCGAAACCGGTATTGCCCACTATTGGTCGCGCTCGCGCAAGGCGATCTGGAAAAAGGGCGAGACCTCCGGCGAATTGCAGGAAGTGGTCGAACTGCGCACTGACTGCGATCAGGACTGCATTGTCATGACCGTCCGCCAGACCGGCCGTGGCGCCGCTTGCCACACCGGCCGCAAGAGCTGCTTCTACAGGCGAGTCTCGCTGGTCGACGGGAAAGCGCACCTGGAAGATGCCGGTCTGCCTCGATTGTTCGACCCCAAGGCGGTGTACGGCAGCTAGGTTTTCCGCTCGAACAGCCCGACCAGCAGGAATCCAGCGGCAAAGCCGCCCAGATGGGCCTGCCAGGCAATGGCCAGCGATGACCCGGTCAGCAGGGGCACCAGCGGCACGGCGGCGTTGAGGGCCAGCCAGATCAGCGTGAACCAGCGCGACCGCGGATTGGCGAACACGCCCCTTATGCTCGCCAACTGCCGCCCGAGCACGATTCGCTCGCCCGTCTCGGGATGCCGCCCGACAAGGACCGGCTGGAACATGAAGCGGATCGCCGCCCCGGTCAGCCCCGCGACCCCGCCCGAGGCGCCGATCAGGTAGACCTGGCCATAAAGGGTCGTCGCGGCAAAGAGGGCAGCGCCTCCCGCCGCGGATATCAGGAACAGCGCCAGCATTGGCCCTGCCCCATAGCGCCGGACCACCGGCGTCGCAAAAATCACCAGCCATGCCGCATTGATCAGCAGGTGGTCCCAACCGGCATGGAGAAACGCATGTGAAAACGGCGTCCACAGGAGCGGCACGGCGATGCCCGGTTCGACCCCGGCCAGGACGATTCGATAGGGCTGGAAGGCAAACCAGAACAGCAGCTGCATCTGCCCATCGGGGTTAAGAACCAGGGTTGATGCAAGATGAACGGCGACCAGAACGCCGGTTAGAGCCGTAATGGCCCCAGGCAGAAGAAAAATCGGCTCGCGGGCCCTGGGCTCAGGCGGCACGGGCGTTTGCGGGCGCTCATTCATTGCATTTGTCCTGAAACCGAGACCCGGCGCGGGCCTGCGTCAGCTTTTCCACATTTGGCCACAGACGTTAACCTTAACTATTCTTTAAGCGGGCTTTTGGGGCCGCATTTTGCAATTGTCGGTGTCGCGGCGGGGACTTGAAAAAGGACCGCCCTCGACTCCAGATGCGGACCCGAACGATGCAGATGCCGAGCACGAAGACCCTCTATACCTATTGGAACACGATTCGTGGCTCGCGCAGCGCGCCTGACCGTCGCGATATCGACCCCACGCGCATTCGGGAAGCGCTGTCCAATACCTTCATTCTGGAACTCGAGGGGCAGGACAAGTTCTCGTTCCGCCTCGCCGGCTCGCACCTGTGCACCAGCTATTGCCGCGAACTGAAAGGCCGCTCCTTTTCTGCGCTCTGGCACGATCGCGACGGCGACGCGATGGACACCCTCCTGCGCGCCGTCACCGAGGATCATGCGGTGGCCCTCGTGACCTTCCAGGGCACAACGGCCCTGCAGACCAAGGTTTCCTTCGAGACCATTCTCATGCCGCTGCGTCACAATGGTTCGACCCATACCCGTATCCTGGGTGCCATGTCAGCCCTCGAAGAGCCCTACTGGCTGGGCGTGCAGCCGATCCTGGAGCAGCGCATCACCGGCCTGCGGCTGATCTGGCCCGACGAGATCGCTGCGGAAGATACTGCCCGCGAAGTCCTCGCCAGCGTCGTCAACGACGTGGATTTTTCGGCCGGCGCCGCACCCCTGGGCCTGCCGACCACGGTCTATGGCCGCACGGCACGGCGTTATGCGCATCTGGCCGTGATCGATGGCGGCCGCAACTGATCGTCCGCCGGCATTTTAGCCTCATTCGGGGCGTGTGCCTCATCAAGCGTTAACCAAGACCCGCTAACGTTGCTGTGGATTTCCCCAGTGCGTGGAACAGGTTGACGCATGCTGAGTGACGACATTTCCGCGCCGCAATCTGCCCTGGGGCTGCACAACAGTGCGGCCGAAAGGCGCTTTCAACGCGTGGCGGTGTCGATTCTGGGTCGCTACATGCTGGCCGACCGGCGGGAATTCCCCTGCCAGGTTCTATCCATGTCGCCCGGCGACGCCGTTGTGATCGCACCGGTTCCCGGCATCGTTGGCGAGCGCATCGTCGCCTATCTCGACCATCTTGGGCGTATCGAAGGCACGATCCTGTCGCAGGTCGATGGTGGTTTCATCATGGATATCGCCGCGTCGCCGCGCAAACGGGACAAGATGGCGGCCCAGCTGACATGGCTGGCCAACAAGGATCTGCTCAACCTGCCCGAAGACCGCCGTCACGAGCGTGTGGTTCCCGACATCCGTCATTCCACCGTCGTGCTCGACGATGGCCGGCGCTACAACTGCAAGATTATCGACATCTCGCTCTCGGGCGCTGCGGTCGAACTCGATGTGCGCCCTGCCATGGGCACGCCCATCACCCTCGGGCGCATGCGGGCCCGCGTCGTCCGCCATTTCCAGAACGGTGTCGCCGTCGAATTTGCGGCCGCCCAGGAAATGCTCACCGTGGTTCAGCAGAACCTGCGCATGAACTAGGTTTGCGTTAGGTCTGGCGCTAACAGTCTGCTAACGAATTCGCCCCGCGCGTCATGGTAAACGCCACCTCAAAGGCATCGATAAAACACGCATAAAAACTGCGTGGCACTTTTCGGATCGGGGCAATGGCCCACCCCTAGTGTGGTCTCCATCAGGGAGACTACACAATGTCATTCAACAAGAAGGGGCTGCTTGCAGGGCTGATTGCCGCGATTGTCGCGCTGGCCCCCACCGCCCCCACCGTCGCACTCGATTTCACCAACGTCGCCTTTGTCCAGACCACCGCGGGCACCACCTCCATCCCGGTCGGGCACCTCGAATTCTGCGCCAGTCATCCGGGCGAATGCCGCGCCAATGACCGGATCGTCCCGGCCATGGAACTGACCGACAACACCTGGCAGCAGCTTGTCTCGGTGAATGCCTATTACAATCAGAACGTTAGGCCGGTCACCGATCAGGACCTCTACAAGGTCGCCGAGTTCTGGACCTTTCCCAACGGCTTCGGCGATTGCGAAGATTTCGCCCTGGCCAAGCGCCGCGACCTGATCAATTCCGGCTGGGATCCGAGCACCTTGATGATCGCCGTCGTCAAGGAAGCCAATGGCAACGGCCATGCCGTCCTGCTTGCCCGCACCGACCGCGGTGATCTTGTCCTCGACAACCAGGACGGCACCATCCGCCTTTGGAACGAAACGCCCTACAAGTTCATCAAGCGCCAGTCCCAGGCCCATTCAGGGCAATGGGTCGACATGATCGACGATCGCGTCCTCGTGGTCGCCGCTGCAAACTGACCAGTTTCCGGACCCCGCCCCAAGCCTATCCCTGATAGGGGTCTGAAGAGAAAGGCCGGCTCGCGCAAGCGAAGCCGGCCTTTCTGCATTCATTAGTCTTGGCCGCGTCAGGAGCGCAGGGCCACATAAGCGCTGAGGAACAGCAGCCCGGTAATGAAGGCCCAACCGAAGGAAATCAGGGCTGAAAGCAGGACCGAGGGCATGGACACCGTGCCATCGTCTTCATGGCTCCAGCCAATCTGGAGCAGGATATAGGGGCCACAGACAAAACTGATGGCGAGATTACCAAGGGACGCGAGGTAGGACCCGCCATCCATTCGCAGCACGGCCTGCTGCCGGGTGATCCATTGGTAGAGGTGCGTGCCGGCTCCGGCCACACAGAGGCCGACACCCATGATGAAAGCTGCAAGCAGAAGTTCCCTGGCCATGCTTCGCCGTCCCCGTGTCTCTGCGCGCCAAATGAAGTTTACCTTTTGTTAATCATATTGATCCCCCTAATGGCTGTCACCTCTCGCCAAGAATCCTGGTTAATTTCGGCATGCCGGTTTCCACAGCGCCACCGCGGACACACCAGGAAGGGCATGGCAACCTCGCCTATAACCTTGCTGGCATAGCGGTATTGGTGCTGCTTGCTGCTGTCGGCCTCGCCTATGCCATTGACCAGGCAGGGCGCATGTCACGCCCCTCCCCGCCCCGGTTGACCGACGGCGATCCAATCGCGCAGACCGTGGCGGGCCAGGAGCTGTCGATACCGGCGAAGTGGTTCCGCTTCGGCGAGGACATCAAGCCCGGCTTTGCCAGCCAGGTGGACCTTGCTTTTGAGCTGGAGCTTGAGGGGTTGGCCGAACCGGCAAGCGTCGACGTGACGCTTCTGCCACGGAGCGGCGCGCGCGCCAGTTCTGCCCTGCTTGACGCGGTCTACCTTCACCAGTTTGCGGACGAGACCAAGGGAGGAGTGCCGGGACTGGTCGGAAAGCCGCTTCTGGACGGGGAAGGCTACGCCGACGAAACGGTCTGGTACGATCCCCTATCGCCCGCCCCGTTTGTGGCCAAATGTTCGGAGGCGCCAGAACCCAGCCGGCCCGGCCGATGCCTGCGGACGATCCATTTGCCGAACGGATTGGCGGCGGTGCTCAGTTTCGATGCCGACACACTGCCGGCATGGAAGCATTTTGATGCAGAACTGGCCCTTTGGCTGGGCCAGATCGGGGCGCTCTAGGCGTCAGTCGATGTCGTCGAGGTCGATATCGAGGATGGACATCGAGAACATGTAGGACTTGTCGCCGTCCTCGTCGTCGACGTGGATCAGCCCGATCGATTCCTCGCCAATGAAAACTTCCACAGAGTCATTGAGCTTGGCGCGCGGGCGAACGTCGATATTGCGGTTGTTGAAGGTGCGCTGCAGGAATTTCTGCAGCTTGATGATTTCCGGGTGGTTCACGGGAGCATGTCCTGCTGATTGCGTTGGGGCGCAATCTAGTGTCTCGACCGCCGCTGACAACCCCTGCGACGGGCAATTTAGCGGGAACAACCGCGGCTCGGGCCTTGCCTCAGCTTTCGCCGTCCCGGTCGTAAACCGTGATCATCTGGTCCATGACAAGAGCCGGCTGGGCGCAACCAGCCGCTCCGATGACCTTGGCTGGCACCCCGGCAACCGTGACGCGCGGCGGTACTTCCTTGAGCACCACCGATCCAGCCCCGATGCGCGAGCAGTCGCCCACCTTGATATTGCCAAGGACCTTGGCGCCGGCGCCGATGAGAACGCCGTTGCCGATCTTGGGGTGACGGTCCTCATCCGACTTGCCCGTTCCGCCCAAGGTAACGTTCTGCAGCATCGAGACATTGTCGCCCACGACAGCGGTTTCCCCGATCACCAGGCCCGTGCCATGGTCGAGCATGACACCCTTGCCCATGGGAACGGCCGGGTTGATGTCGACCTGGAACACCTGGCTGGCGCGGCTCTGGAGATACAGCGCGAAATCGCGCCGGCCCGACTTGTGCATGGCATGGGCGAAGCGATGGGTCTGGATGGCCTGATAGCCCTTGAAATAGAGCAGAGGCTCGACGGCCCGGTGGCAAGCCGGGTCGCGCTCCAGCGTCGCGGCAAGGTCAGCACGCGCCGCCTCCCCGATCTCGGGGCTGTCGCGCAGCGTTTCGGCAAATCCCTGCCGGATGATATCCGCAGACACATCCTCGTGATCCAGCCGGGCAGCGATACGATGTGCCAGCGCCTCTTCAAACGTGTCGTGATTGAGAATGCTCGCGAGCACCAGGTTGCCCAGCGACGGTTCGGTATCGAGAATCTGCTGTGCCCCGGCCCGAACTGCCTCCCAGACCGGATCGATCGCCTTGATCTGGGCCGACGTCTTCACATTGCCGCTCATGGAGCCGTTCTCCGCTTCATCGATAAGTGACGATATAAGCCAGTTCGTTTTCCGTTTCAAAGCCAAAGCGGGACGATTGGTTCACGAAGCCGGTACGCTGGGAAAGGCTTTGCTCAGAAAATCCAATGTTGCGGCCTTGAACACTTTGTCTCCAGTGGCCCGCATATGGTCGCGCTTGGGGATGAGGACGGCTTCGCCCCGCGGAAGGAGGTCAGCAAGCGGCTCGGGACGCCCCGCCATGTCATCGGCCTCGCCCACAGCAACAAGCACCGGCACGTCGATCCGGCGAACGTCGGCTCGCGCCATGGGCTGGCGCGACGTTTCCATGCAGGCCGCAAGGGCCTCGCGGTCGGACCCCGTGTGATCGGCAAAGATGCGGAATTGCCTTGCGGTGGGATGGGTGAGATCGGACAGAGCCGGCGCCCGCAGGCCCGCAATGATGTCATTGCCGTCGGTCAGGCCGTTGATGAGATTCATCGCCATGCCGCCGAACACGGCACACGCAACGCGCTCCGGATGGGCAAACGCCATGAAGGCGGCAATGCGGGCACCCATGGAGTAGCCGATTACGGCGGCCCGGCCGATGCCCAGGTGATCGAGCAGTGCCACGGCATCCTCGGCCATCTGGCTGGGATAGTAGAGCTCGGGATCGTGCGGCTTGTCCGACTGCCCATGGCCGCGATTATCCAGCGTGATCGCCTGATAGCCGGCGCCGACCAGGGTCTCCACCCAGCCCGTGTCCACCCAATTGACCTTTCCGCTCGAGGCAAAGCCGTGGACAAGCAGGACAGGCTGACCCTGGCCGGCTATGTCATAGGCGAGCGAGAGACCCGAGGTTTCAAAGCTGGGCATGGGCTTGTCCTTGTTGCGGCGCGGTCCGGGTTTTGCGGCTTCGGGCGACAAAATCAAGCACCCCTTTGCCCTTTTCTTGGGTCAGGCCTTTGGTTATGGTCGCGCCAAATCAAACACCCACCCAGGTTCACACCATGGCCCACGGCTCGACCCCGCACTTTCACAATACCCAAGGCCTGCGCAGCATCGAGATCGGGTCCAAGGAATTCCAGTGCGTCGGCGCCCTGCCGCCCTTCGACCACCCCCACGTGTTCCTGGACATGGGCAAGGACAATGAGATTGTCTGCCCCTACTGCTCGACGCTCTATCTCTACAAGGCCGAGCTCGGCGCCGGGCACGCCAATCCCGCCTCTGCCATCTTCCAGGTCAACGCCGCCTGAGTTCTTCCCATGGCCGCCACGGGCCAAAGCTACATCATCGCAGGTGCCGGCATTGCCGGCATGACCCTGGCCTTGGCGCTGGCCAAGTTCGGCGCGACTGTCGTCGTGCTCGAACGGCATAATGAGGTGCAGGAGTTCGGCGCAGGACTGCAGATCAGCCCCAATGCGCGCCACGCTCTCGATCGTCTCGGCCTCAGCGAGGCGCTGGACCGGGTCAGCCTCGAGCCTCGAGCGCTCGATATCTATCCGCAAGGCGCCCAACGCCCCCTGCTGAGCATGGAACTGGGTGCGATCATGCGCGAGCGGTTTGGCGCCCCTTATGCGGTGATGCACCGGGCAGACCTGGCCGATGTGCTTTACAAGGCATGCCGGCGCTTCGCCAATATCGACATGCTCTTTGGCGTCCGGAACTGGGATGTCGCCTCGCATGCCCGTGGCGTCACAGTGGCCATTGACGAAGCCGACGGCCAGAGCCGGACGACCCGGGCCAATGCCTTCATCGGTGCCGATGGCGTCCATTCCCACACCAGGATGGTGCTGCTGGACGGACCCGAGGCCGTATTCCGAAACCGCATCGCCTGGCGCACACTCGCCCCCTTTGACCTGGTCTCCGGCCAAATCGCTGCAGATCGGGTGTCGGTCTTCTTCGGCAGCGGCTTTCACCTCGTGTGCTATCCCCTGCCCCATCGGGGCCAGGTCAACCTCGCTCTCTTCATGCCCGGGGGAAAGCCGGATCCGACCACCCAGCCCAAGCCAAAGAATCCCGGGCCGCGCGTGGAAGCGATCATGGCGGCCGCCGGAAGCGGCTGGACGGCCTGGCCGATGTACACGGTCGAGACCCGCACATGGCACAAGGGCAATATCGGTCTCATCGGCGACGCCGCCCACGCCATGGTCCCCTTCCAGGCGCAGGGGGCGGCCATGGGTATCGAAGACGCCACGGTGCTGGCGCCGCTGCTCGTGGGAACCGAATCCGCGGAAGAGGCCTTTTCCAGCTATGCCGCCTTGCGCCAGTCGCGTACCAGGCGGGTCGCCGCACTTTCGGCCCGGAATGGGCGCATCTTCCATTTGCCATGGCCCATGAACATGGCCCGAAATCTGGTCATGAGCCTGCAGGGGCCCCGAGCCCACCTCGGACGCCTCGCCTGGGTCTATGGCCATGACGCGGCCGGAGGCATCGGGGCCCGCTAAGGACTGTCTGGACGCGACGCGGCGCTGCCCGCTTGCCTTGTCGGTCCGCGCCGTGTCAATTGCATCGCACCATCCCGGTGGGACAAAGAAAAAGGTAATAGCCACCGCATGCAAGCTGCGACACGTTCCCGTCTGACGCTGACCTGCATCCTGATCACCATCCTGATCGACATGATCGGTGTGGGCATCATCGTGCCGGTGCTGCCGGACCTGCTTGAAGAACTGACCGGCGGAAGCGTGGCGCAGGCCGCCGTCATCGGCGGATACCTGGTGTTTGCCTACGCCTTCATGCAGTTCGTGTTCTCGCCGGTGCTGGGAAATCTTTCCGATCGATTCGGGCGCCGGCCGGTCCTCCTGTTCTCGCTGCTCGGCCTCACCTTCGACTACCTGATGATGTCGATCGCCCCCTTTGTTTGGTACCTTTTCATTGGGCGCATCATTGCAGGCATTGCCGGCGCGGCCCTGGCCACGGCCACGGCCTATATGGCGGACATCACCCCGCCCCATAAGCGGACCCACCGCTTCGGCCTGATCGGCGCGGCGTTTGGCCTGGGTTTCATCATCGGGCCGGTCATCGGCGGCGAACTGGGTGAGTTCGGCCCGCGCGTGCCCTTCTTCGCGGCCGCGGGCCTGGCCTTTGCCAATTTCCTCTTTGGCCTCCTCGTCCTGCCCGAGAGCCTGCCCAAATCCAACCGGCGCAAGTTCAATATCCGCCGTGCCAACCCGCTTGGGGCCGTCATGGCGCTGCGGCAATATTCGTCGGTGCTCTGGCTGCTGGTGGTCCTGTTCTTCCTGCAGCTGGCGACGCAGGCCCTGCCAACGATCTTCAGCTATTTCACCGTGGAAGTGTTCAACTTCTCCTCGTCCACCATAGGCCGAACCCTGGGCGCTTTCGGCGTCGGCTTTGCCTTCAGCCAGGCCGTGCTGGCCGGACCATTCTCCAAGGGCATGGGCGAACCGGCCGTGGGAGTGATTGGCCTTCTGGCGGCCGCCATTGCCTTTGCGGGCATCGCCTTTTCGACCGATGTCTACCAGCTCTATCTGTTCATTGCGGTCGGCTGCGTCAGCGGGCTCGCCCCCCCGGCCATCAATGGCGTCCTGTCGCGCCAGGTGCCGGACAACAGCCAGGGCGAATTGCAGGGTGCTGTGAATGCCGCAAGTTCGCTCGCGACCATCATCGGCCCGCTCGGTGCCACGCAAATCTTTTCCTATTATACGAGCAGCCCGGATTCCGGACATTACTTCCCCGGCGCCCCGTTCATTGCCTGCGCCATTGCCGTGGCCCTGGCGCTGATCGTCTTTGCCATTGCCGCCTGGCGGTTCGAACTGGGCCGCCGTCCAAGCGTCGCCGACCACCCCCATGCTCCCGAGATGCCGCCGCCCGGACAGGTGCGCGTAGCTCCCATCGAAGAAGACGATGACACTTACAATCCGCCCCGCCACTGACGCCGACTGGCCGCATCTTTGGGCCATCATCGAACCGATCATGCGCGCGGGCGAAACCTTTGCCCTGCCGCGCGATGGCGACGAGGTGGTCGCGCGTGCCTATTTTGCGTCGCCAGAAAAGGTCAATTTCGTCGCCGAGGAAGAAGGCCGTGTCCTGGGCGCCAGCTATGTGCGTCCCAATCAGCAGGGTGGGGGCGGCCACATCGCCAACTGCGGCTACATGACAGCCACGGCCGCCCGCGGGCGCGGCATTGCGCGAGCCTTGTGCAGCCACTCCATCGACTACTGCCGCAGCGTCGGCTTCAGGGGAATCCAGTTTAATTTCGTGGTCTCGACCAATCAGGCCGCTGTCCATCTGTGGGAGACGCTGGGCTTTGACATCGTGGGAAAGCTGCCCAAGGCGTTCCATCACCCGGTCCACGGCTATGTAGACGCTTACGTGATGTTCCAGGCGCTTTAAACACAAAGCCCCGCCGAAGCGGGGCTTAGCATGTTTTGAAACCAGACTTCTTACTTGCCCAGCGTCGACGGCCAGGTGCCGTGCAGGTCACTTCCACGGCCTTCGATTTCAAATCCGTGGGCGCCAAAGAAATCGCGCTGGCCCTGGGTGAGGTTGGCCGTGCCCTGCGCCTGGCGGTAGCTGTCGAAATAGCTCAGCGACGCCGAGAGACAGATCATCGGGAATTCGCCCATGGCGGCCGCGGCCACGACCTTGCGGAGGCTCGGATGGCTGTCCTTCATGATCGAGACGAAATCCGGCACGACCAGCAGGTTGACCGCCTCGCCCTTGGCATAGGCCGAGCTCATCTGGTCGAGGAAGCGCGAGCGGATGATGCAGCCGGCGCGCCAGATCTTGGCGATGGTCGCCAGCGGCAGCGACCAGCCGAACTCTTCCGAGGCCTTGGCGATGACGGCAAAGCCCTGCGCATAGGAAACGATCTTGCCGGCCAGCAGCGCCTTTTCGAGGTCCGCCAGGGTCACGTCGGTCTTGGGGCGGTTTGGCTTGCCATAGATGCCTTCGGCGGCAACGCGCTCGGTTTTGCGCGAAGAGATCGAACGGGCAGCCACGGCGCCCTCGATGGCCGTCGCGGGAACGCCCATCTGCTGGGCGACGATGGCGGACCAGACGCCGGTGCCCTTCTGGCCGGCCTTGTCGAGGATCAGCTCGACCAGCGGCTGGCCGGTCTGTTCATCAACGGCATCCAGGACGTGCCCGGTGATCTCGATCAGGTAGGAATTGAGCGGACCCTTGTTCCACTCCTTGAAGACATTGGCGCATTCCTTGGGCGACATCCCGAGGCCATCGCGCATCACGCCATAGATCTCGGCGATCATCTGCATGTCGCCATATTCGATGCCATTGTGGATCATCTTGACGAAGTGGCCGGCGCCGCCTTCACCGAGATAGGCGCAGCAGCTCTCGCCATTGAACTGGGCGGCAATGGCGGTCAGAACGGCCTCGGCATTGTGCCACTGTTCCTTGGAGCCGCCGACCATGATCGACGGGCCATGGCGGGCGCCCTCTTCGCCGCCGGAGACGCCGACGCCGAGATAGCCGATATTCTTGGGCTTCAAATAGTCAAAGCGGCGCTGCGTATCGGTATAGAGCGAGTTGCCGCATTCGATGATGGCGTCGCCCGGCTCCAGATGCGGCAGCAGTTGCTCGATCATGTCGTCGACGGGCTTGCCGGCCTTGACCATGATGATGATCGAGCGCGGCGCCTTCACCGTCTGGACAAAGTCGGCCAGGTCATATTTCGGGATGGTCTTGCCATCCAGGCCCTGCGCCTTGGCGTCGGCCATATGCTCGTCAACGCGGTTGGCCGAACGATTGTGAACGGCAACAGTATAGCCCTTCTCGGCGATGTTGAGGGCAAGGTTCGAACCCATTACCGCCAGGCCGATCAGGCCGATATCCGCTGTCGACATACAAACAGTCCTCTTCAAGGTCTTCCGCGTTCTGGCCATGGCGCGAGGCATGGCGGCGCGGCGGGAAATGACCACAATCCGCCGTCCGAAGGAAGGGCGGATTGCACATTTTTCGGCCAGATCGCACAACTTGTATGGAAGATCAAGCGGTCAGCTGTCGCGAACATCCACGCCGCGCTCGGCGAAGGCCTTGAAATCCTCGGCATACTTCTGGCTCTGCTTGCGAAACATGCCCGGCGCGAGAAGTGCCATGGCCTTCATCATCAGGCCCTTCATCTCGAAAATATTGTGGCTCTCCCACAGGGTCTTGTCCGGCCCCAGCTCCGAAAAGCGGTTCTCGACGATGTTGTGCACGCCCTCGACATCATAGGTGCCATCGAAGGCATCGGGCAGGTCCCGGCGGGTGATCGTCTCGATCATTTCCATGCGGCGCTTGCCCATCTGGAAGACCAGCTTTGACTTTGCACCCACCTGGCCAGGTTGCCCGGAAAGCGGCTCGAAGCTCTGCAGCCCCCTTTGCCACTTCGGCAGGTTGCCGGGATCGTCAAAGAGCGCAACGACCTTGTCGCGCGGTAGATCAATGGTAATCGTGGTCGTGTAGTCCAGAGCCATGGTTCCCTCCCCGCCTTGCATACAAGGCTGCGCTCCACTAACACCACGGGACCGTGCCACAGGGGAAAGGCCACGCCAAGCATGAGCGCAAAAGCCTCGCCATTCGACCTCAGCGGCCGCCGGGCGCTGGTCACCGGATCCAGCCGCGGACTTGGCCTTGCCATCGCGCGCGCCCTGGGAGAAGCCGGGGCCTCGCTCATCCTCAATGCGCGGGACAGCGTGGCGCTGGGCGCAGCAGCGGCCGACCTCGCCGCCGAGGGACTGGCCGTGAGCGCGGTGGCCTTCGACGTCACGAGCCGCGACAGCATCGACGACGCCATCGCCCATATCGAAGGCGAGATCGGCCCGATCGATATCCTCGTCAACAATGCCGGCATGCAGTTTCGCGCGGCGCTGGACGCCTTCCCGCCGGAGAAGTTCGACCAGGTCATCCAGACCAATGTCACATCGGTTTTCAATGTCTCGCAGGCGGTGGCACAGCACATGATCGGCCGCAGGAGCGGCAAGATCATCAATATCTGCTCCCTGATGTCGGCCCTGTCCCGGCCGTCCATCGCGCCCTATGCGGCCAGCAAGGCGGCCGTGGCCAACCTCACGCGCGGCATGGCCGTCGACTGGGCGAAGCACGGCCTCAACATCAACGGCATTGCGCCCGGATACTTTGCCACAGAACTCAACGCGGCCCTGCTTGCGGACGAAAAGTTCAACACCTGGATCGAAACGCGCACGCCGATGGGCCGCTGGGGGCAACCCGAGGAACTGGGCGGTGCCGCCGTGTTCCTCGCCTCAGAGGCCGCTCGCTTCGTCAACGGACACATTCTCTATGTCGACGGCGCCTTCACTGCGACCGTCTGATCAGGTGGGCGACTTGGGAGTCTTCGGGACATTGCCGGCGCAGGTCGTCAGCCCGTCCTCGCGGACGCAAGTCACATCGAGGCCGCTTTCGGTCTTGCAGGTGCCGCCATGATTGCCATGGGCGGTGAAATCGCCGCCCATGCTGGCGCAATTGCCGGCGAACTGACCGATATTGAGCTTGGTCGAGGTGGAGTAGAAATTGTCCACGGCAAGAACCGGGGCAACGAACATGGCTGAAGCGGCAAGAATGGCGAGAAGTTTCATTTTCGATCACCCTGATGCGCGGGCCTGGCACTGCGCCTCCCCCGACGCTGCACCATCCTGCCTGGCCGAACATGCACCGGCGCCCGCCGGCGCATTCACCGGCGGTTCATGCCGCAAGACGCCAGGACAAGCCTGATGAACCAGAACCAGCCTGCTCGCCTGATCATCGTCATGGGCGTCAGTTCATCGGGGAAGTCCACTGTCGGCGCAGCCCTCGGGCGGGCCCTGCATGCGCCGTTTCTCGATGGTGATCGTTACCACCCCGAGGCCAATGTCGAGAAGATGCGCGCCGGAACGCCCTTGACCGACGAAGACCGCTGGCCCTGGCTCGAAGCGCTGACTTCGGCGCTCAAGGAGGCCTCGGCGAAAAAGGGCGTTGCCGTCGGTGCCTGCTCCGCGCTCAAGAAGGCCTATCGCGACTTCATCACCGAGAAAGCCGGCGAGCCTGTGCTGTTCGTCTATCTGCATGGCAATCGGGAGGTGATCGGCGAGCGCATGGCCAAGCGCAGCCACGAATACATGCCGACAAGCCTGCTCGACAGCCAGTTTGCCACGCTGGAAGTGCCGGACCCGGAGACGGAAAACGTGCTGGTCGTGCCGGTGACCGATCCGGTCAATCGCATCGTGACGACGGTGACCAGGTCCCTCGACCACCTCAAGAGCTTCAAGCGCTGGCAATAGACCGTTCGAGCCAGGCCCGTCCGCGCGGCGACAGGCGGTAGCCCACGTCCAGACTTTCGGTTAGGCCCAGCGCTTTCAGGCGCCGCACATTGTTCTTGAACTTGAGCTTCTCGCGACCCAGGGCCTCGGCCAGTTCCTGTGCCGGCTCGCCCGGCCGCTCCCCGATCAGCTCCAGGGTAGCGCGTGTCCAGGGCGTCGCGCCATCCATCCGGCCCAGCGTCTGCGCCATGGCCTCCGCTTCCGCATCGGAAAAGGCCGCGCTTTCGCGCAGGGCAGCGCGCGGGTCGGCACCGACATAGTGCAGGCGAATGCGGTGCAGCGCTCCCTGCCGATTGCCAAGCATGGCATCGAGCTCCGCACGGCTGTCAAACCCGGCCCGCGTCAGATCTTCAGGGCTCACCGCGTCCAAGGCGATGACGTCAACGGCATCAATCGCCAGCACACCCCAGGCATTGGTCAGGGTGCCGCCCGCCTTGACCGTGGGCCGCACCCAGCGCCGGAACGCCGTATCCACCCTCCCGGACTTGATCGCTTCGAAATCGTCCGCCGAGATCAGCATCTGACCATCCTATTCGCCCGCCACAGCCGGCCTGGCTGCAAGATGCTTCTGACCATAGGCCGCCAGAGCCGCTGCGGCGACAACCACTAATGCACCCGTCACCGCCCAGGCGTCGAGCACAATGCCCAGCAGCACGACGTCGAAAAAGAAGGCCCAGAGAATGCCGGTATACTCGTAACCGGCAAGCAGCGACACCGGCGCGCGTGCCACCGCCTCCATCATCATGACATGGCCGAATCCACCCAGGAGGCCAGCTCCGAAGAGCAGCCACAGGGTCGGGCCATCGAGTGCGGGCCAGCCAAGGACAAAGGTTGCGCCGCCGACCAGGGTGCTGATGAGGCCAAAGGAGAGCGCGATGCTGGCCGGCGGGTCGGTGCGGGTGAGATCCTTCACCTGAACGCGCGAAAGGGCATTGGTAGCCGCCATGCCGATGCCGGCGGCGATCCCGATCAGCGCGCCTTCACGCACCTCGCTGCCCGCGAGTGCCGGGAACAGCATGATGAGCACGCCGGCAAAACCAAACAGCACCCCCAGCACCACCAGCAGCGACGTCCGCTCCTTGAGGAGGAGCATGGCGGCAAACATCGAAAGGATGGGGGTCAGGTAGCTCAGGGCCGTGGCGACGCCGACCGAGAGATAGGCGAGCGCGGTGAAATTGAGCGCCATGACAATGCAGCCAAGAACGCCACGGATGAGGTGCTTGCCCGGCCGCTTCGTGCGGATCGACAGCCCCAGTTGGCCGCGCAGGGCCAGGTAGGCCACGATGGGAGGCAGGGCCAGCGCGCTGCGCCAGAAGATCATCTGGCCGAGCGCGGCATGCGCTGACGCTTCGTGGATGATGGCCGACATGGCGATGAGGCACACGAGGCCTCCCGTCGCCAGAACCAGCGCGAGTCGCGAATTGTGGTGGATGGGCATGCCTCGTCTATCCACCCCAAATGCGTGTGAGGCAACCGAAAAGAGGGGGCGCCGGCAAGCGCCCCCTGAACTACTGAGCCTGGCGCCGTGCCCAGGCCCGCATGGCGGTCACCAGGTAATCGGCAAAACCCGGCTGGATCGTTTCGTAGCGCTTGCGGAAGTCGGGATGCTCATAGACGTCGGCGAGCCCGGCATAAGCCTCCGGCGCGCATTCACGCCCCCAGGCGGAAGCGACCCAGGCACGATGCCGTTCGATCATGGCATCAAGCGCCGTGGCCTGTGGCGGCAGGCCCCGGCGGAGGCCTTCGGCCAAGCCATCTTCGACCTGGCGCAATTCCTCCATCATCGCGGCCTGTTCAGCCTCGGACATCTCGGCCATGGCCTTGCGGCTGCGGTCGATATCGCGCTGCATTTCGGCGCCATAACGCTCGACCAGCCAGGCCTCGTATTCGGCCTGCTTTTCGGGTGAGACAATGCCCGAGTAGAGATCGGCATCCGTCATCTTACGTTCTCCTTTGAGGCGGGCGATCGTGCGGTCGATCGTCCGGACCATGTCGGCATAGCGCTTCGCCTGCTCCTCCAGCCGTTCGCGCTGCATCTGCAGCGTGGCAAGGCGGTCGAAGTCGGGCGCATCGAGGATGGCGCCGATCTCGACAAGAGGAATGTCCAGTTCGCGGTGGATGAGGATCTGCTGCAAGCGCAGCAATTCCTCCTCGCCGTAGTAGCGATAGCGGTTCTCGCCGGTGAATGCGGGGCGCAGAAGTCCGATTTCGTCATAGTGGTGCAGGGTTCGCACCGAAACGCCCGCAAGTCGGGCCAATTGGTTGACGGTATAGGTCTTCATCGCGCTCGCATCCTCCGCGAGATGAGGAGATAGTCCCTCACGCCGCGTCAGGGTCAACGGGTGGAACGCCCGGCACGCGCGAGAGGCTTGCATTGGCGTAGCGGTCGTCATGACTGACCTCCCTGCCCGCCCAATCCGGCAGATCGACGGCCTGGTCGGCGTCGGCAAGTTCCACTTCCGCCATGACAAGGCCCGCATGGGCCCCTTCGAAGACATCGACCTCCCAGGTGAGACCGCCATGGGGCACAATATGGCGGCGCTTCTCCACCACATTGGGCCGGGCCATTTCGAGGAGAGCCAGGCCATCGGCCAGCGGCACATCATATTCGAACTCGGTCCGCGAAATGCCATCCACGGGCCCCTTGAGCGTCAGCACCGCGCGGCTGTCGTCGTAGATGCGAATGCGGACCGTGGCCTTGGCGCTGGTGGAAAGATAGCCCTGCCGCAGAGCAGCACTGCCGGTTGAAGCACCTCGCCAGCCGTCACCTGTGACCAGAAATTTCCGCTCGATCTCCGTGGCCATGACCTAGTCCAGTAGTTGCCAGTATTGCTCGAACCTTCGCGCCAGCGCGGACGGCTTCTCCACCACGAACTGGCGTCCCAGCGCCAGGCCCGCACTGGCCAGCTCCAGCTCGCGCGCGGCAATTGTGGTCCGCAGCCCTTCGATTGCATCGTCCCCGGAAGGGATATTGGCGTCGATCCAGTTCGCCAGGACAGCAAGGTTCTGATGATTGCCCAGTATGGTACCTAGCTTCTCGAGGTTGGCGACTGCGCCTCCCAGCGCATCGGGAGCCGCCGGCTCGAAGAGTCGTGTGTGGTACCAATGCGTCTTGGCGGCCTTGCGCCATTCGTGAATCGTCTCGCTATCGCGCTTCTCGCCGGCTTGGGCAAATCCCTTGCGGAAGCGCGAGTAGGACTTGCGCAATCCGGGCAGGACGATGGCCCGGCCCGACGCACCAAAACTCCAGTCGAGGACGCTCTGACGAAAGTCCTCTAACTGGGCACGAGCCGAGGTCAGCAAGGCCTCCTCTCCCATCTGATTGCGCAGGTGCCGAGCACGCTCGCTCAGCCTGTCAAGCAGTGGCCCTGCGGCAGGATGGGCCAAACCTGACAGGGTTTCGACCATGACAGCCGCGTCGCGCGCCACCGAAAACTGATCCGCAATTGCCTTGATCGCTGCGCTTTCAGACTCATAGTCCTCGAAGGCCGGCCGCACGAGTTTCAGCACGGCCCGCAGCTTCTTGGCGCATTTGCGCAGGGTGTGCACGGTTGTGTCGAAATTGTCGTTGCCAACTACTGCCTGCAGAGCCTTGTCGATTTGCTCCACTGCGATCGCCCGCACCTGATCTGCTACGCCGCTGGATTGCTTGAACGCATATGCCATGACTAGAATCCAAAACTCATCTGCCCGGCCGGGGCCCCAATGGATACCCCTTCCAAGGCCAGCATCTTCACCTTCGAGGCTGCGCCGCCGGGCGCCGAGAAACCGCCCGGCCTGCCATCGCTTGCGAGGACGCGGTGGCACGGAATGACCAGGGGCATGGGATTGGCGCCCATGGCCTGACCCACCGCCCGTGACAGACCGACGTCGCCCAATCGCCGCGCCAAGTCGCCATAGGTCAGCGTCTCGCCCCAGCCGACCGTGACGAGGATTTCGTAGGCGCGGCGATGGAAATCTGGAACGCCGCCGAGGTCGAGAGCCACATTCGTGAAATCCACCCGTTCGCCTTCGGCATAGTCTTCGATGCGGTCCATCAGGGCCGCGATGGTCCTGGTCGGTTCGCCGGGCCGGCCGCCACCCCGGTTGAGGCGGTCGAGGAGCGCCGCATCGTCATCGCCCGGCAGCAGCACCCGCGCCAGCCCCTTCTCGGTCCAGCCGATGCCAAAGCGCCCCAGTGCCGTATCCAAAGTCGTCGTCTCCATTTGGCCAGTCTAGGTCCCGGCGAACGAGATCGCCAGCCGAGTCTCAAGCCGCTTGGTCAAAGGGGCTCGCGTCTGCTAGAGGCATGCCATGCCCCCTATGCCCACGCTCAAAGACTATTCTCCGCCCATGGAGCCCTATCTCGACGTGCTCCATGTCGACGACGACATCCTGGTCGTCAACAAGCAGTCGGGCCTGCTCAGCGTTCCGGGCAAGGACCCGAGCCTCTGGGACTGCGTCGAATACCGCGCCCGGCAGACCTGGCCGACCGCCGGCATGTGCCATCGACTCGACAAGGATACGTCCGGCGTCCTGGTGCTGGCGCTCAACAAGCGCGCCCATGGCCGCATCGGCAGCCAGTTCGAGCATCGCAAGACGACAAAGAGCTATATCGCCCGCGTGGCGGGCATCATCGAAGCCGATAGCGGCCTCATCGACCTGCCGCTGGCCACCGACTGGCTCAACAAGCCGCGGCAGAAGGTGGACCATGATCATGGCCGCTCGGCGCAGACCGAATGGCATGTGATCGAGCGGGAGGCCAATGCCACTCGGGTGCGCCTTGTCCCCCTGACCGGCCGCACGCATCAGTTGCGGGTTCACATGAAGGCCATCGGCCATGTGATTCTGGGCGATGCGTTTTATGCCGATGGCGAGGCGCTCGTGGCCGCCGACCGGCTGCAGCTGCATGCGGCGGAACTGGGCTTCACCCATCCGACTACGGGTGTGTTCACGACCTACGTCGCGCCGACCCCGTTCTGATCACTCTGCCTCGCCGATATAGCCCACCTCGATGCGCTGGAAGAGGCTGCCCTCTTTCATCGTATCCAGCCAACGGCGGAAATCGGGGACATCCTTGAAGCCAGCGCGCCGGGCTTCGGCGTCGGTGACATCGTCGGGCGACATGTCGGTGATCGACTTGATGGCGAGCAGGCCGACCTTGGTCTTGAGCGTGCCGCCGGGCTTTACAGTCGGCCGGTTCCAGCGCCGGAAGATAAGGTCTACCTTGCCGGCCTTGATCTCTTCGAGGAGGTCGCGCTTGAGCAGCATCAGTCCAGCACCGCCGTGGCCGTGATTTCGATCCTGAGACCCTTGGCCAGCAGCTCCTTGACCACGACCGTGGCGCGGACCGGATAGGGCTGGGTGGTGAAATACTCGCGATAGACTGCGTTCATACCGGCGGCATCGGCGCTGTCGATGAGGAATATCTGGACCATGACCAGATTGCGCAGCGTACCGCCGGCTGCCTTGAGCGCAATTTCGAGATTCTGGATGCAGCGGCGCGCCTGCAGCTCAATGCCGCCCTCGACGATGTCGCCCGTTGCCGGATCCTCGGCAATTGCGACCAGCCAGAGATGCTTGCCGGCCCGCACCGCGTCGCTGATGGGGGCGCTGGATGGCGCAATACCGGTTTCGATGCGTTCGATCATCTGGTCCTGTCTGTTCGTTGGGCAGGCGGCGACCTTTGCCGTCATCTATCGCAAATCAGGTCGACATCCCTGTAACGCCAACCCCTCCAACTGACCAGTTCTTTGCAGCATCAAGCTATTGCACCGGGCACCGAGCGGCGCCGCCTACGTGAAACCAGATGATTGCCGGCCGGCGATGATTGGCGATAGGATAACGACCAGCAAAAAGCGGCCGATGCTTGCCAGAGGGAAGCAAATGAAGTCGTTTCTGTCCAAGGTCTTTGTTTGCGCCTGCACCTTTTTTGCGCTGTTGGCAGCAAATGTGGGTGCCCAATCCGACCCCAAGTTCGTCCTGCTCCCGGAGGAACAGGCCATCGCCATGCAAAACGCCATGGAGGATGGGACAAGGCTCACGCCCTACGACAAGGGATTCCTATTGTGGACGGCCATTCTTCTCTCGTCCCCCGACTGCGGAATTGTCAGCGAGCAAGAGAAGCGCGATCTGGAACTGTCGACCCTCGAAGCGACAATTTCGACAACCCTGACCAACCCCGTTGAGATGATGCAGGCGCAATTCGACTCGCACGCTCACTTCGCAACGATTGCAGCACTGTCCAATCCCTGTGCCTCCGATGAGCGCGACAGCTCGCGGCAACTGATTTATGACATCGTTGACGTTCTGGCCCAGGATAACGTGGGGTCACGATCAGACATTGTCAAAGATCTGGAAGACCAGGGCATCCTGCCCGAAAGCGAAGCGAATGAGCTGCCCCAAGGGCTCGCAACCGCGCCTCTCGACAAGTCTGAAGTGATGCCTCTTGGGCGGCACAGCATTGACTTGATGTGCATCTCGGGCGCCACCGATGGCTCAGGCGATATCTGCGACAGGATCCAGCAGCTGATCGGTTCACGGACGCACCAGACCATCAGGTGCGTGTATGGCCCATTCAATCAAGATGGTACTGGATTTGAGACCTATCAATTCTGGTACGGCACAATGCCCGACGACCTGGAGACTTACGCAATCGACGGGAAACGCCACCCCTTCAGCCCATTAGGGACGGCCGCCATCAATGAATGTCCGGCCAACAGCCAGGCAGCTCTGGACTTTCGAACCACGAACAGCTTCTGAAAATTGTGGTGCGGGCGGCGGGATTTGAACCCGCATGACCAAGGTCGAGGCATTTTAAGTGCCTTGCGTCTACCGATTTCGCCACGCCCGCAGCATCGCCACAACCTAGTATCGTCGGACTTGTCAGATGGCAATTGAGTTGCCTCGGCACCACCCGGCCTTGCGCCCAGGCATGACCTCTTGACCAAACCCCGGGGAGACAAGCCCACACACATCCGGACCTTGCCTGTGTCATCTGGCGTTTTCGCCGGCCTCAGAGCCTACCGAGGTTGTCCGTCACGGCGCGACCGGGAGTGTCGGCAACAACCGCCTTCACGCCGGACTTTCCGCTCTGCGCGTGCTCGCGGCGCCATGAACCGGGCGAGATGCCGACGAACTTCTTGAAGGCGCGGCCGAAAGCGGCCTCGGATTCGTAGCCGACTTCCGCCCCCACCTGAGCAACGCTGATGCCGGGCAGTTCGAGCCTTCGGGCCGCCAATTGCATGCGCCAGCTCGCGAGGTAGTGCATCGGCGCCATGCCGACAAAGTGGGTGAAGCGATCGGCAAAGACCGAGCGGGACAGGCCCACTCCATGGGCCAAAGCCTCAATGGTCCAGTCATGGGCGGGACGGCCATGGATCAGGTGAAGGGCCAGGGCGATCTGCGGGTGCCTGAGGCTCGAGAGCCACCCTGGCTGGTCCGCCGGCAGCTCGCGGATGTGCTGGCGGACGACCTCGATGAACAAGAGCTCTGCGAGCCGGGCCAGCGCCGTCTCGCCGCCTGCGTCTCGGCGCGCCGTTTCCGACACGGCGTGGCGAACCAGATGCGACAGCCACCCCCGGTTCGCCGCCGCCCGGCCGTGCAGGACCCGCGGCAAGGACGTGAGGAAGGGATTGTAGGGTCGCACATCGCAGCCCAGATAACCGCAGACGAAGCGGCAGGACGCATCGCCGGACCCCTGGTTCACCACATAGGGCAATTGGTGGTCGATCGGGTGCATGTACATGGCCATGTCTGGCGCCGCACGCATGCCGATGGTCGAACAGAGCACATGCGCATCATCCATCGGGAAGGCGACGACATCCCCGGCTTCGAGACGGACCGGATCTGCCGACCCGTCGGTCAGCTCGGCCCAGCAGCAGCCCTCCAGAAGCGTATGGAAATAGAAGACGTATTGGGCACTGGGCATGACCCGCTCGGCTATGATCGAGGCCTTGGGCGCCTCGGCCACCCATTCCTTGCGAAAGGTGCTGTCGAAGAAAATGGCGCCGGTCAGCCGCACGCCGGCCAGCACGTCTGAAAGGACGTCCATTGTCTCACCTCCCGCCGCCAAAGCGATTGCGGTGCAGGATGAGGCAGCCGGCAAGCTTCGGGCAACAATTGGGTCGATCAGGGCGATAGGGTCTGCCTCCGCGCAATGCCCGTCAACAGGTTTGTCAGGTTCGGACGCTTGAGCAATGAAACCGGACGGCAGAACATGGGAAACGCCCCGCCCCGGGCCTAGCCTCCCTGCCCGCCAATGGCGACCATGGGGAGGAGACCATGAACGAAGATACCATCACCAGTTTTGCGGGCAACATGCGCGGCCCGGTCATCCGGCGGGGAGATCCGGACTACGAGGAAGCGCGCAAGCTTTACAACGGCATGATCGACAAGCATCCACGGCTGATCGCCCGCTGCGCCGACGTCGCCGACGTCATCACCGCCGTCAATTTCGGACGCGACAACAAGCTCGACATCGCCATTCGCGGCGGCGGCCACAATGGTCCGGGCCTGGGCAGCGTCGAGGATGGCCTCATGATCGACCTTTCGGGCATGAAGGGCGTGCATGTCGACCCGGCCGCGGGGACCGTTCGCGTCGAACCCGGCTGTACCTCGGGCGATGTCGACCACGCCACCCATGCCTTCGGCCTCGCCGTACCCTTCGGCATCGTCTCGACCACCGGCGTGGGCGGGCTGACCCTGGGCGGCGGCACGGGCTACCTCACAAGGCAATGTGGATTGACCATCGACAACCTCGTTTCCGCCGACGTGGTGACAGCCGACGGCAGTTTCCGGACCGCGAGCGCGACAGAAAATCCGGACCTGTTCTGGGCTCTGCGCGGCGGCGGCGGCAATTTCGGTGTCGTCACCAGCTTCGTGTTCCGTGCCCACAAGGTGAAGGACGTGTTCGCCGGCCCGATCTTCTGGGATGCGGCACAGCATGGCGCCCAGGTCATGCGCGCCTATCGCGACTTCCTGCCCACCGCACCAGAAAACCTTGGTGCCTTTGTCGGCCTCAAGACGGTGCCATCCATGGATCCATTCCCCCGCGAGCACTGGGGCAAGCGCGCCTGCGCGGTCATTTCATGCTTCAACGGGCCAGAGGCCGAAGGCAGGGCGGCCATGGCCCCGCTCATCGGCAAGCTGCCCGAACCGTTCTTCAACTGGATGAGCACCATGCCCTTCCCGGCACTGCAATCCATGTTCGACCCGTTCTTCCCCAAGGGCCTGCAATGGTACTGGAAAGGCGACTTCGTCAACGAACTGACGGACGAGGCGATAGACGCCCATATCGCCCACGCCAGGAATGCGCCGAGCGAACTTTCGCTCATGCATCTCTACCCCATCGACGGGGCCGTGCACCGGACCGCCAAAGGCGATACGCCCTGGGGCGCAAGGGACGCAACCTGGTCCATGGTCATTGCCGGCATTGACGCCAATCCGCAGATGGCCGGGCGACTGACGCGCTGGGGGCGGGACTATTGGGAAGCCCTGCACCGCTTCAACCGGGATGGCGCCTATGTCAACTTCCTGATGGACGACGAGGACGAGGGCCGCGTCGAGGCCAGCTATGGCGCCAACTATGCGCGGCTGGCGTCGATCAAGGCCAAGTTCGATCCGGCCAACCTCTTCCACGTCAACCAGAATATCCGGCCGCACCACTAGGCGATTTGGGTCCCCTGCTCCGGCAGGGGACCTTCCGGTCGTAGCGGCAGCACGAGGCCGCTAAGCTCACGGCAACCTTTCTCGACAATGATGGCGCTCGGCCCTGTTGGCCGCCCTTGTGTATTGAGTAAGGCGTTGCAATGTCGGCCCATGCCCTCAACCTCGACGAATTCGACACCCCGCCGGGGGCCGGTATCGCCGCTACCCGCCAGTTCGTCACCTTCACCTGTGCCGGCCAGAATTTCGGCATCGACATCATGTCCATGCGCGAAATCCGCAACTGGAGCCCGGTGACGCCCCTGCCTGCCCAGAAACCCGACGTGCTCGGCGTCATCGACATCCGCGGCCGCGTCGTCCCCGTCCACGACCTGGCCCTGCGCATCGGCTGCTCGGCCGAGCGCCAGACGCAGCATGACGGCAAGGTCATCCTCGTCCTCAAGGTCGCAGGCCACGACATGGGCCTGCTTGTGGACAGCGTCTCGGACATCATCGAGATCAA